>CAOJZR010000012.1 GCA_948466105.1 uncultured Bacillota bacterium
CACCTTCATTATCTATATCTTTAAAACGATTTGCCGCTTCATATAGTTCAGCCGCTCTAAACATATTCATTAAACTACTTTTAAAACTATTTCTTCTTGCTTTATCTATTATATTTAACGTAATTGGTACTGCGATTAGTGCAATTACAGCCAGTATTACTATTACCGCTAATAGTTCAATTAGTGTAAAAGCTATACTAGAACTGTATACCCCCTTTGTATTGACCATTAGCAAACATATTATCATTTTTACTCTTTGTTTTCATGCAATCAACAACTACCTATTTTTTCATTACCATTTACTATTTATAGTATATCATATCTTTTAAAAAGAGTCTTTATTTTTTATATTATATTATTAATTATTTTATTTTTAAATTCATAAAAATCTCTGTCAAAATAGAATTGGATATATATATATATTTATAATTAATATATATTTTTTTTTCATTTTCCATTAATTTTTTTTCTTTCAAAAGTCTTTTTATAATGTCAAAGTGAATATCAAAACCATATTTTTCATAGAAATCTTTTTTATCTATTCCATCGATTTTTCGTAAACCTAACATAAAAGCATTCTCTAAATTCTTTTTCAAATCTAATTTATCAATTATCCTTCGATACTCTCCCTTATTATAATTACTAATACTTCGAGTATTTTCATATCTTATATCCCCAAGATAACCACTTGCTCCAAGACCAAAACCATAATAAAAATCATTATTCCAATATGTTAAATTATGTTTAGATGCATAACCTTTTTTCGCAAAATTGCTTATCTCATAATGTTCATAACCATACCTTTTTAATTTTTTCCTAATAACTTTATACATTTTATAGTCTAATTCTTCATCTATATATGGTACTTTTTTAATAGCTAAAACAGTGTTTTTTTCTATTATTAAAGAATACGTAGAAATATGTGGAATACCAAGTTTTAAAAAACACTTTAAATCTTTTTTTAAACTCTTCATTGTTTGATTAAAAAGAGCATAAATTACATCAATATTAATATTGGCAAAATATTTTTTTGCTAATAATATTTTTTCTTCAATAACCAAGTTATGATTACGATTTAAAAAAACTAAGTTATGATGATTAAAACTTTGCACTCCAATACTAAGCCTATTTACACCATTTTTTTTAAGATGGACAAGCAAGTCTTCAGTTATATCTTCTATATTGCATTCAAACGTAAACTCACACTCATTATCTTTTTTTATTATTTTTAAAATAGAAAACAATCTTAAAAGCTGATAATCCTTTAGACAACTAGGTGTTCCACCACCAATATAGATTGTTTTAATTGTTTCACCTTTATAATTTTTTTTTATTTCTTTTTCTAATGATAACAAATACTCATCAACTATTTTATTATTAAGCAACATTTTACAAAAATCACAATAAGAACATATATTAGAGCAAAAAGGAATATGAATATAAATAGATTTTACATTAACTGCATTTATTTTCATATATTTTTTCCTTTTTCCTAATTTTATAATGTTTTCGATTAAATAATAAATAGTTTTTTTCTTTATAATTTGAATTTTGAGTATTACTGAAATAATTAATTACATTAATAGCACTTTTTAACATAATTTACCTATTCATCAACACTCAAAACACTTAAAAAGGCTTCTTGTGGAATCTCAACATTTCCAACCATTTTCATTCTTTTTTTACCTTCTTTTTGTTTTTCAAGTAATTTTCTTTTTCTAGATACATCGCCACCATAACATTTGGCAAGTACATCTTTACGCATTGCTTTAACAGTTTCACGTGCAATAGCCTTATTACCTAAACAAGCTTGAATTGGCACTTCAAATAATTGACGCGGAATTAGTTTTTTTAAATTTTCCACAATATTACGTCCTCTTTTATAAGCAAAATCCTTGTGGACAATAATACTTAAAGCATCAACAATCTGACCATTTAATAAAATATCCATTTTAACTAAATTACTGCTTTTATAACCAATAATTTCATAATCAAACGAAGCATAACCCTTAGTAGCACTTTTTAATTTATCAAAAAAATCATAAACAATCTCAGCAAGTGGTATTTCATAATGTATGTTAACTCTTCTTTCATCTAGATACTCCATACTAATATAATTACCCCTTTTGTTTTGGCATAATTCCATAATAGGCCCAATATAGTCACTTGGAACAAAAATAGATGTTCTAATATAAGGTTCTTTAATATCTTTTATTCTTTGAACACTAGGCATTTTTGCTGGACTATCAATGCTAATTACACTTCCATCTGTAAGATTAATTTCATATATAACTGATGGACTTGTTGCAATCAAATCAATATTAAATTCTCGTTCAATTCTTTCAATCGTAATTTCCATATGAAGTAATCCCAAAAAGCCACATCTAAAGCCAAAACCTAACGCAGTTGATGTTTCAGGAGTAAAATCTAAAGAAGCATCATTTAATTTTAGCTTTTCTAATGCTTCTCTTAAATCAGGATATTTTGATGATTCTATTGGATAAAGACCACAAAAAACCATTGGTTTCATTGCTTTATATCCAGGAAGTGCTAAAGCAGGGCTTTTTTCATTTACAATTGTATCACCAACTTTAAGATCATTTATACTTTTAATACTACCACATAAAAAACCTACTTCTCCAGTTAAAAGTTCCTGTTTTTTTACTTCTTTAGGTGTATGAACACCCAACTCAATTACATCATACAAAGCCCCTGTTGCAAGCATTTTAATTTTATCCCCAACTCTTATCTTACCATTAACAACCCTTATCAAAGCAACAACACCTTTATATGGATCATAATAACTATCAAAGATTAATGCCTGTAAATCATTATTAACCTCACCCCTAGGAGCTGGAATTCTATCAACAATAGCTTCTACTAACTCTTTAACACCAATACCATTTTTAGCGCTCGTAAGAAGTATTTCATCTTCATTAAAGCCTAAAGTATTCATAAGCTCTTTTTTAACTTTTTCAACATCAGCATTAGGTAAATCAATTTTATTAATAACTGGGATTATTATTAAATTATTATCTAAAGCCAAATATAAATTAGCTAAAGTTTGGGCTTCAATTCCTTGTGCAGCATCAACAACTAGAATTGCACCTTCACAAGCTGCTAAACTTCTTGATACTTCATAATTAAAATCAACATGACCTGGAGTATCTATTAAATGTAATAAATAGTCTTCATTTTTATAATGATATTTCAATTGAACTGTATTAAGTTTTATAGTAATACCACGTTCTCTTTCAATATCCATATTATCTAAAAGTTGAGCTTTTTTTTCTCTTTCAGTAACAGCCTCTGTAACTTCTAAAATCCGATCAGCTAATGTACTTTTTCCATGATCTATATGAGCAATTATTGAGAAGTTACGAATATTTTGTTGTTTCATTTATCTCACCTACCAATTATTATATCATGTATATTTAATAATAATATACTAAAAAATTTTGAAAATAAATTTAAAAGTCACTTCTGTGACTCTTTAAAAACAAATATCTTGCTAAATACATAATTAAGTATAATTATTAAAATTTGAACCAAAACTTTAGAAATCATATCATCTACTTTAAGCAAACTAACAAACATATACATAAGTGAAACATCAATTAAAAAAGATAATATTCTATACTTAAAAAAATCAATCATTTCTTTCAATACAGCCTTTTTTTCAATCACTGTACTTTTAAAAACATACTTCTTATTAGTAATATAAGCAAATAATACAGATAGAATCCAAGATATAATATTACTGACCATATAATGGATATGAAAAACTTTAGCAAATAGAGCATAACTTAAAACACTAATTAATGTAGTAAGTACACCTACAATCAAATAATTAATAATTTCTTCATATTTTCTATATATCTTTAACATCGGTTTCCTCAGTTTCTTTTATAATATAAACTGGTCTTTTTTTGGTTTCCAAGTAAGTGCGTGATAAATAGCTGCCTATAATTCCTAAGCAAAATAGCTGAATACCACTAACCATAAAAATAATACACACAAGACTTGGCCAGCCGCTTGTTGGATCACCAAAAACAAGAGTTTTAACAATAATAAAAGCAATTAAAACAAAAGCAATTAAGCAAAATAGTACTCCCATAAATGAAGCTATAACCAAAGGTGCAGTTGAAAAAGCAATAATACTTTCAATTGAATACATAAATAATTTCCAAAAAGACCATTTAGTCGTTCCAGCTACTCTTTCTACGTTTTTATATTCTAACCATTTAGTATTATAACCAACCCAACTAAATATTCCCTTAGAAAAACGATTGTACTCTTTTAATTCTAAAATCGAATTAACCATTCTACGTCTCATAAGGCGAAAATCCCTAGCACCATCAACTATCTCTGTATTAGAAATTTTATTAATCAATTTATAATAACAACGTGCAAAAAAACTTCTAATTAAAGGTTCACCTTTGCGATTAACCCTTCTTGTTGCTACACAGTCATAATCTTCTTGTTTCAAAATATTATACATCTCTACTAGCATGCTAGGTGGATCTTGTAAATCAGCATCCATAATTGCAACAAAATCTCCTGTTGAAGCCTCAAGACCAGCAAGTAAACCAGCTTCTTTTCCAAAATTTCTAGAAAAAGAAACATATCTTACACGTTTATCTTTATTATGTAAAGCACGTGCAATATTAAGTGTATTATCCGAAGAACCATCATTGACTAAAATAAACTCAAAAGTTACTTTTTTAAGTTCTTTAGCTACTTTAGTAATTTCATCATAAAAAATTGGTAAAGCCTCTTCCTCATTATAACAAGGAACAACTATTGATATTTTTTCCATACAACCTCCTATAAACTAAATCTATTATACTATATTTTTATTCCTTTGAACATCTTTTTCAACAGCAAATCTGTCTAGGTTCACTAATATTGTCTTTATATAAGAAATTTTATGCAATTTTAGTCTTGTTTTGAGATAATTTATAAAAGGATAGTGTTGTTATGGTAGGAAAAATGTTAAAATTTATGCGTAAATCAAAGAACTATAATCAAGAAGAATTAGGTAAAAGAATAAATTATGCACGCAATACAATATCACAATATGAAAACGGCGTTCTACAACCTAGTTTTGATACTATTGAAAAAATAGCTAAAGAATGTGGTTATATTATTTACTTTGAAGATAAATCAACCAATCAGCGATTCGAAACTAAAGATTTTGATAGAAAAGATATATAATTATTAAAAGAGTTAAACAAAAGTTTAACTCTTTTTTTAACTTAAAACTGAAGCAAATTTAGGTATTAAAAATACTGCAACCAATAGAATAATAAATATAATAGTTATAAATATAATAGTATTCTTAGAATTTTTCTCATCTTTTTCTTCAATTGGCGCTACTACTGGTTTATCACTCTCAAAAGGAGTATAAGTATTAGCATGCAAAGCGGCATCATTAAACATAACATTCTCTTTTTTTTCAACCATAGGAATATTTTCAACACTATCATTTACAACTTCATTTACAACAGTATTTTGCTCATAATTATTATTAGCATTGCCAACAAATTCACTTATTTCTTCTTTAGGAGCAATTTCATCATCATCTAGCAATTCTACTTCATCAGTATCAACATCAAATATTTCAATAGCATTTTGTTTCAATGTTTCTTCATCTGATAATTCAATATCTATTTTATCATCAATTATTTCATCTTGTCCTGGAATACTACTAAAAATATCACTAGGTACTACTTTATTATCCATAGTCGTACTATCGTCAAGTATTTCAACCTCTTTTTCATTATCAGGCATAAATTATCCTCCTATTCTTTAATGATTATTATATCATATATATTTTAACTTGTCATTATTTTATAATTTATAATCACCAATTTTGTTTAAAAAAGTTTTTTCATCCCATATCAGGATATTAAGTTCTTGAGCCTTTTTATATTTACTGCCTGGTTTATCACCCACAATGACCACACTTGTTTTAGAACTAACAATACTTGTCACTATTCCACCTAATGATTCAATTACTTCCTTTGCTTTATCTCTAGCTATAAAGGAAAGTGTTCCAGTCATAACAAATGTTTTGTTATAAAATTCTTGTGAAATATTTTCTTTTTTTTCTATATATGACATATTAACATTTTCTTTTTTTAATTCTTCAATTAATTGTAGATTAATATCTTCTTTAAAATAAGCTATGACACTTTTTCCAATAACTTCTCCAATATCTTTAATGCTATTCAAATCCTCATAACTTGCATTAATTAAATTATCAATGTGTTTATAGTGGGCAGCAAGCAGTTTAGCTGTTTTACTACCTACAAAACGGATTCCTAAACCAAATAACAATTTTTCTAGCGAATTCTCTTTACTTTTTTCAATGTTATCAAGTAAATTATTAATACTCTTTTTACCAAAGCCTTCTAAGCTCATTAATTCTTCCTTATAACTATCTAAATGATAAATACCTACAATGTCTCGCAAATAACCCATATTGTAAAAATCTTCAATAATTCGTTCGCCTAAACCCTCAATATTAACCGCATCTCTACTAACATAATGAGTCAAACTTTCAATCTTTTTAGCATCACAATAAGGATTTATACAATAATAAGCTGATTCCGTCTTGTTTTTTTCTAATGATTTTCCACATATTGGACATATCGTTGTCATTTGAAATTTTTTCTCACTACCATCTCTTCTTTCAGTTAAAACTCTTTCTACACGAGGAATAACATCACCAGCTTTAACAACACTTACAATATCGCCAATGCGAATATCTTTCATAATTACATATTCTTCATTATGTAAAGTTGCTTTAGAAACCGTAGAACCCATTAAAATCACAGGATCTAAAATTGCATTAGGCGTGACTTGACCAGTTCTTCCAACTGTAAACTTAATATCTTGCAATTTAGTATAAGCCTCAGTAGCAGGAAATTTATAAGCAGTTGCCCACTTCGGATACTTAGCTGTAAAACCTAAATTTTTTTGAGCTTGCAAATCATCTAATTTTATAACAATACCATCTATTTCATAAGGAAGCTTGTTTCGATTAGCTGTCCAATAAGATATGAATTCAAGTAAGTCATTGATATTACTTATTTTTTTTATATTAGGATTTACTATAAAACCTAATTTTTTAAAAAAGCTTAAAACATCATGATGTGAATATATACCATAGTTAGATGCATTAGGAAGATGATAAATAAAACAATCTAAATTTCTAGAAGCTGCAATTTTAGAATCAAGTTGACGTACACTCCCAGCTGCAGCATTTCTAGGATTAGCAAATAATTGTTCATTATTTCTTTCTCTTTCTTCATTTAAAGCATTAAATGAATCTTTACTCATGTATATTTCACCACGTACTTCAATATCAATTGGTTCTTTTAACTTTAAAGGAATAGTCTTTATTGTTTTAGCATTATGTGTTATATCTTCTCCAACAACGCCATCACCTCTAGTTGCAGCACGGATTAAAAGACCTTTTGAATATGTTAAAGACACAGCTAAACCATCAATTTTAAGTTCACAAACATAGCTAGGATTAGGAATTTCTTTTTTTATTTTTTCATGAAAATCAATAATTTCCTCTTCATTAAAAACATTACTTAAGCTAAGCATAGGCATTTCATGAATAACTTTCTTAAATTCATCTATTACTTCACCACCTACTCTAGAAGTTGGTGAATCGTTTCTTTTCAATTCAGGATATTTATCTTCTAACTTTATCAATTCACGTAAATACTTATCATACTCTTGATCTGTGATAGTAGGATTATCTAAAACATAATAATCATAATTGGCCTTATTCAAGATTTCAATTAACTCATTTATTCTATTTTCTATCATATTATTCACCTTAATTATTATAACATTTATAAATAATCAGATAAAGAAAAACAGGAAATTTATTTCCTATTTTAATTCATCAACAGCTTTTGCATTTAAAGTTAAATCAGCTCTTCTTCCTAATTTATAAGCATAATAAGCACTAGCCGCAATCATTGTGGCATTATCTGTGCAATATTTTAAATCAGGAATAACTAAATTAATATTATTTTCTTGACACATTTTTTCCAAACTACTTCTAAGATATTTATTGGCAGCTACACCACCTGCAACAATTAAATTATTTACATTATATTGTCGTAAGGCTTTTAAAGTCTTTTTAGTTAATATTGAGACAACCCTATTTTGAAAAGAAAGTGCTAAATCATTGACTCTTATTTCATTACCACGTTGTTTTTCATTATGAACGAGATTAATAACAGCGCTTTTAATACCACTAAAACTAAAGTTGTAAGTATCATCATTTAAAGGCAAAGGCAATTGATAGCTATCATTTCCTAATCCAGCAATTTTATCTATCTCTGGTCCACCAGGATATGGCAGGCCTAGTACACGTGCGACTTTATCGTAAGCCTCACCGACTGCATCATCCAAAGTTCCACCAATTTTTTCAAAAGAATAGTCTTCTTTCATATATACAAGCTCAGTATGGCCGCCACTTACTACTAAAGCAATAAGAGGAAACTGCATTTTTTTTACTAAATTGTTCGCATATATATGACCAGCAATATGATGAACTGGTATAAGTGGCTTATTATAAACATAAGATAAAGTCTTAGCTGCTTCTAAACCAACTAATAAGGAACCAATTAAACCTGGCCCATATGTTACAGCAAAAGCTGTAATATCATCCATTGTTAATTTACTCTTAATCAATAATTCATCTAAAACCAAAGTAATATTCTCAATATGCATACGACTTGCAATTTCAGGTACTACTCCACCATAATTAGCATGTGTATCCATTTGTGACAAAACAACTGTTCCTATTTCTTCACAACCATTTTTTACTATTGAAGCACTTGTTTCATCACAACTTGATTCTATAGCTAAAATATATACATCTTTCATAGGTTCACCTTCTTCAACATCAATATAGCATCCTCACTATCATAATAGTTTTTTCTTATAACAATTTCTTCAAAACCAAATTTTTTATATAAATTTATAGCAGTTTCATTACTAATCCTTACTTCTAACGTTATATTTTTTATCTTATTTAATAATGCAATTTCCATTAATTTTTCTAATAGCATTGAAGCTATTTTTTTAGAGCGAAACATTTTATCAACAATAATATAATCTATTTCCATGTTATCATACTTTATTTCATACATCATGACTCCGACTATTGCATTTTCCACAGTATAAACTAAAAAACGATAAAAAGGATGGTTCAAGTCACTAGCACAAATAACAGGTTTTGATGCAAAATAAGCCAATAATTTATTTACTGCGACTAAATCTGCACAACATAACTCTCTAATCATGTTTTGAACGTAATTTTTCTTCAGCTTCTGTTAATTTTAAATAGTTAGGAACTAAAGAATGTGGATTAATCCCAGAATCAAATTGATGTTTTTTAACAATTTTCTCAATATTAACTTGTGGATATACAGTCTTTATAGAATCAAAATTATCATTAGACACAAATGTAACATCATACTTTTGGCATATATCTAAAAAAGTTTTTTGATTCATATATTTTTCTTCTTCAACTAAATTTAAATCCTCATCATAAACAGCTCCATATATACATTCATGCCTAGCATCAATAATTGGAGCAGTTAAACCTTCCACAGAAGAAGCTAAAACTTCCAAACTAGAAATAGGAACAAGTTTCTTTTTAACAGCAAAAGCGTACACTTTAGCAATAGCTAAACCCACTCTAATTCCTGTAAAAGAGCCAGGACCATTAACAACATAAATAACATCAATATCATTAGGAACTAAAGCATTTTGATCCAATAATTGTTGTATTATTGGCAATGCTTTACTAGACATATCAGAAGCCAAAGTTTCATTAAATATAGATAATAAATGTCCATTATCTAAAACTGCAATAATCAAATTTTTACTAGATGTGTCTATAAAAAGTGATTTCATAATACAGCCTCACAAAGATCTTCATAGATACGACCATGAGGTTCTAAAACTAAAACGCGTTTATTTTCACCTATTACTTTGAATTTAATATCTAATCTTTCATCAGGCAGATATTGCTTAATTGTATCTGCCCATTCGATAACAACAATACCACCTTTGTTATAATAGTCCTCCAACCCAACACCAGTTATGTCGCCATCCAAACGATATGCATCCATATGATATAAAGGCATTTCGCCATTTATATATTCTTTAATTATTGGAAAAGAAGGAGATGTAACTGTATCACTTATTCCAAGGGCATTGGCAATTCCTTTAGTAAAGACAGTTTTACCACTTCCTAGTTCGCCATTTAAACAAATAACCATATTTGGAAACTTTTCTGACTCAAAATTCTGTGCCAATTCAATTGTTTCAAATTCACTACGTGTTGTTATTTTATATTCCATTCTTATCACCTATTAAATTATATCAAAAATAGAATAAACAAGACAATAGGAAAGAGTAATAAAGCAAAAAAAATAGGCAAC
>CAOJZR010000013.1 GCA_948466105.1 uncultured Bacillota bacterium
TATAATTTTATTATAAACTAATTATTTATACTATGATGAACTTCTGCTGTGGAAAACGTAATTTTTTCAAACCGATAACCATTATTTTTACCATATCTTATTATATCTTTTAATGCATTTAACGTTTTAGTGTTATTTTCAAAATCATGTAATAAAACAATATTAGCTTTATTTTTACTTAATCCACTTATTACATTTTTATAAACATCATTACTATTTTTAGCTCCTCCAGCATCACCACTACTTACATTCCAATCATAATATTTATACCCTTTATTATGAACCTCAACACTAAGTCTACTCATAATTCCAGGATTAAAACGGCTTACTGTATTAGATCCACCACCTGGAAAGCGGATTATCTTAGTTTTATAGCCTATAATTTTTTCAACTTTATTGCTTATAGCATTTAGATCATTAAAATATGCTTGTTCACTGGCATACACCTGTTTATAATTATGAGTATAACTATGTAAACCAACAGCATGCCCTTCATCATTTTCTCTTTTTATAAGATAGTTTAATGAATTATTATGATTAATTACAAAAAAAGTTGCAACCACTCCTTCTTGTTTTAAGATATCTAATAATTTAGGAGTAATTGAGGCACTAGGACCATCATCAAAAGTAAGGTATATAACACCTGCTTGTCCTTTATCTGGCGGACTAATAACATTCACTTTTCTTTTTACCTCTGTTATATTATTACTACTATCAGTGACTTTATAAGTTACCTCATATTCACCTATCTTATTATTATTAATATTATTACTAACCTCAACTTTAGATGTTATATCTCCATCACAATTATCTAAAGCTTTAAAACCATCATCATGATATATATTGCCTAAATAAATAGTTTTATCTCCACCGTTTAATTCAATAACAGGAGCTTCTTTGTCTTCATAAATAATATTTCTTTCAATCACTGTCATATTATTACTAGAATCTTTTACTGTATATAAAATATTATTATGGTTATCTACTCTTTCTATTTCATCACTTAAATCGCCATCATAATTATCTAAAGCTTCATAGCCCTCTTCTTCATAATGTTTATTTGGACAAACAACACTTGGATTATTTCCCTTTAAATTAATAACAGGTTTTTCACGGTCAACAATATTAATAATTCTTATTTTCTTTATTTTAAATCCTAAAAAGGATAATTCATATTTTATTTCATATTTACCTGTTTTTTTATAATTAATATTACTAGTTATTTTTAAGTTATCCACATGTTTAAATATAGTAAATACTTTAAAGCCCTCTTCTTCATAAGTATTTCCATATTCTACTATAACTTGTTTTTTCCCTTTTAATATAATATGAGGTACAACCAAGAAATAGCAAAAAAGTATTACTAGAATAATAATAAATACTATAAATCTATATTTATATGATAAAACAAACTTCATAATAAAAACCTTCTTTATTTTAAATAATAGCACAAATAAGAAAAAAAGTCATTATGACTTTTTAGTGTATTTAATATTAAAGTTTGATTTTTGAAACATTTATAACTGGAAGAATTCCATAAATATTTCCTTTAACACCATAGGCATTCAGATCGCCTGGTTAGCCTTCTGTACTATATAAATTCTTTACTAAGTTTTCTATAAATCTAAAATCTATAAAGTTATCTAGTTTTATTACAAAATAATCTTTTGTTAATAATTCTTCTACTGTACTTAATATTATACAATCATTTTTATATTCTTGCTTTGTCATTTTACTTCACACCACATATTAACCTTTTATATTATCTCATACATAAAAAAGCCAGATTAGCAATGCCATTTTTTGATTAATATGGAAACATTTTATCGTTTTTTTCTTTAAAAGAAAAGACTGTTAAACTTATTCATCAACAATCTGAGATACTTATTAACGTATCTTTTTTCTCAAATTAATTTAGTATAGTTTTGTATAACTATAGATTATTGTATAAAATACAATTACATATACTTTTTCATTTATCCATAAAAGCTAAAAGAAAAAAATATGGTATAATAGTTTTGTAAGTTGGGAGGAATACAAAATGGCAAATCAATCAGTTGAACCTCTTATTGCTCAATTAGGCAATGATTGGTTAAAAAAATATGATTTAGATTATAAATTGGAACAAGAGTCTCTTAATAGCGAAATTGATAAAGCTTTAGATGACTACTATTCAAAAAGTGGTGGCAAAGGTGGAAATAGACCAGATGCCAAATTATTATTACAAGATAAAAACTTAAATAAATATCCTATATTAATTGAATATAAAGGTTATAAAGATAAGTTAGTAGCATTAGATGACCATGGACAAGTTGATAATAGAACTGCAAAGAATGAACCTAATTTGAAAAATATTAATTCTTATGCTGTAAATGGTGCTGTTCATTATGCTAATGCCATATTACATTATACTAGCTATACTGATATTATATCTATTGGTATGACTGGATATAAGAACGATGAAGGAAAGCTTGAATACTCTATTGGTGTTTACTATGTTTCTAAAAATAACTTTGGTATTGGACAAAAAGTTGATGAATATACAGATTTTTCATTTCTTAGAAAAGAAAATTTTGATGATTTTATAGATAAAGTAAAAAAATTATTGCTAACTCAAAAAGAAATTGATGAACTAAGAGAAAAAAGAGAAAAAGAAATTGATGCAAGTTTAACTGAACTTAACAATGATATATATAATAATGAAAAAGGTTTAGGAGAAAATGATAGAGTTTATTTAGTAGCAGCTTCTATTATTGCTACATTGGGTGTTCCAGGAATTGTGTCATCATTAGAAAAATCAGATTTAAAATCTTCTACTGAAGAAGGTAATAGAGATGGTGATATTATAATAAGAAAAATAAAAGCTTTTTTAGCCGCAAAAAATCTTCCTCAAGCAAAAAGAGATTTAATTGTACGAACTTTAGAAAATACTCTAACTACTGATAACATAAACAAACCAGAAAACGGAGAAAGTCAATTAAAACGGGTATTTACAAAAATTGTTGATGATTTGGGAATATATTATAAAATTGGCTTAACAACTGATTTTACTGGTAAATTATTCAATGAAATGTATAGTTGGTTAGGATTTACTCAAGATAAGCTTAACGATGTTGTATTAACTCCATCCTATGTAGGAACACTTTTAGTAAAATTAGCTAGAGTTGATAGAAACTCATATGTATGGGATTTTGCAACTGGTTCTGCTGGACTTTTAGTTGCTGCAATGAATGAAATGTTAATTGATGCTAAAGAAAATATTAAGTCTCCCGACGAATTAGCAATTAAAACATCTGAAATTAAAGCAAAGCAATTACTTGGATTAGAAATACTATCTAATATTTATATGTTAGCGATTTTAAATATGATAATGATGGGTGATGGAAGTTCAAATATATTAAATGAGGATTCACTAAAATTTAATGGAAACTATGGCTTTGGAAAAACAAAGGAAAAATTTCCAGCTACTGCTTTTGTATTAAATCCTCCATATTCTGCTCAAGGAAATGGAATGGTATTTGTAGAAAAAGCTTTATCAATGATGGATAAGGGTTATTCTGCAATAATAATACAAAATTCTGCTGGTTCTGGTAAAGCAAAGGACTATAATAAGAAAATTCTAAAACATAGTTCTCTTCTTGCAAGTATTAAAATGCCTTTAGATTTATTTGTTGGGAAATCTAGCGTCCAAACATATATATATGTATTTAGGGTTGGTGAAGCACATCAAAATGATGATATTGTTAAATTTATAGAATTTTCAAATGATGGGTATACAAGAACTAATAGAAAAAAATCGAGTACAAATCTAAGAGATACTGATAGAGCAAAAGAAAGATATCAGGAAATTGTTGATTTAGTTAGATTCGGAAAATCAAAACTAAATATCTTTACAGAAGAAGAATATTATGAAGGAAAAATTGATGTTAATAATGGCGCCGATTGGAATCAATCTACCCCTATTGACACAAAGCCTAAATTAGATGATTTTAAAAAGACTGTAAGCGATTACCTTTCATGGAAAGTCTCAAATATTTTGGATAATGAAAATAAGGAAAATGATTGCTTGGGAAAATAGATGCCTCACTCAATAAAAAATTGAACAAGGTTGAGTGGGGCGAATTTAAATTAAATAGCTTGTTCGATATAAAAAATACACTAAGCTTTAATACTAATAAGCTTGTCGAAGGAAACGAATATGATTATGTTACAAGAACATCATTTAATCAAGGTGTATTGAAAAAAACTGGTTTTGTTAATAAAGAAAATATTAATGAAGCTGATGTTTGGAGTCTAGGATTATTACAAATGGATTTCTTTTATAGAAGAAATCCTTGGTATGCTGGTCAATTCGTAAGAAAAATAATTCCAAAATTTAAAACTACTGAGAATTCAATCTTATTTTTTACGACATTATTAAATAAACAAAAAAGAATTTTACTTTCTGTTTTAGTAAGAGATGTCGATAAAACTTTTAATAATATATCAATTGAATTACCAATAGATGCAAATGGAAATATAAATTTTGAATTTATTGATAAATTTGTTTCAGAATTATATACCCAACATATCGTTAATTTAGAAGAAAAACGAGTAAATAAAATTGATGCTTACTTATCTAGTACTAATTTAAGCAGTTATGATTTAACTGATAAAGAAAAAGCATTATTAAATAATTATGATAAGTTAAAATTTGATGAATTTGATATTATAAAAATTTTTGATGTAAAAAATACAGGGAATATTTTATCAAGAGATATTGTTGAAAATAGTGGAGTAACTCCTTATTTATGTGCAAGTTCTGAAAATAATGCGGTTAGTTCATATATTGAATATAACAAAAAATATTTAGACAAAGGAAATTGCATTTTTATTGGTGGAAAAACTTTTATTGTCTCTTATCAAGAAAAAGATTTTTATTCTAATGATAGTCACAATTTAGTTTTGTATTTAAAAGAAACTGAAAAAACAAAATTAAAACATTTCTATATTGCAACTTGTTTAGATAAAAGTTTAAGTCATAAATATAGTTGGGGAAACAGTATAAGTAAGACCAAAATAAAAAATGATAAAATTTTATTACCTTCAAAAAATGGAGAACCTGATTATGAAATAATGGATGATTTTATAATTGCTATTCAAAAATTAGTAATTAGCGATGTTGTCTCAAATATTGATAAAATTATAGAAACAACAAAAAAAATAAAACTACCTTAGTCGGTAGTTTCAGACTGTTGACAAAGCAGTATATTTAAAATGAATATGCTGCTTTTTTGATTACCATTTTTATAAAAGAAACAGATTTATTAAAATAGATTGAAATATTGGCAATATTTAGATGTGTTTTCCATTGGTGAAGCTATTTGTCAACATGAAATATATTAATTTTAATTTAAAAATTAATACATTTTTAACTTTCAGCATAGCTATTATTATTTTTGTTCTAAATACTTTAATGTAACATCCTTATCATTAAAAGGAATTTTTTCATCTTTTATTATTATTACTTCTTCATGACCTTTACCAAGAATTAATAATGTATCATTATCATCTAATAAATCAATTCCTTTATGAATAGCTTTGGCACGATCTAAAATAATTTCATAATTACTATTTTTTTGTTCACTTAACATATCTTTTACAATATTATTAGCATCCTCATTATGTAAATCATCAATAGTAATTATAACATGATAAGCAAGAGTTGTTGCTAAATCAAACATTATAGGTCTTTTTTTTCTATCTCTATCACCTGTACACCCAAAGACAATATAAAGATTATTTTTTGTAAACGGCTTTACAGTATTTATAATATTCAGCATAGCATCTGGAGTATGAGCATAATCAACAATAATAACATTATTTTTATAGTTGATTTTTTCCATTCGTCCACTTGGATTATTAATTATGCGTATTGTTTCTATAATTCTATCAATTGGAAGCATGTTGCTTAAAACAGCAATACTAGCTAAGACATTATATATATTAAATGATCCTAATAGTTTAGTTGTAATCTTATACTCCTTATTTTGATAAATAAACGTAAAAATAGTATGATCATTTTCTAATTTATAATTATTAACCTTAAACATAGCATCATCACTATAACCATAAGTTATATTATCATTTTGTTTCATTACAAAATAAGGTGCATATTCATCATCAATATTAATAATAGCTTTACCATTATTTTTTATTTTTTTAAACAATTCTTGTTTTGCATGACAATAATTTTCCATTGTTTTATGATAATCTAAATGATCTATGGTTAAATTTGTAAATACAGTATAGTCAAATTGAATTCCCTCAAGTCTTTGATAAGATAGACCTTGACTGCTAGCTTCCATAACTACCGTTTTATAACCATTTTTATAAGCCCGCATTAGCATGTCATATATTTCAGTTACTTCTGGACTAGTATTGGCTAATGATTCAATCTTTTTATCCATAAAAAAGCCAAGGGAGCCAATTGAAGCACAAGGAATACCCAATTTATTTAAAACACTATATATAATATGCGCTGTTGTTGTTTTGCCATTTGTGCCAGTTATTCCTATTATAGTCATTTCAGCTAAATATTTATTATAATTTGCTTGTAAATATTCATTTAAATATGCCCTTGTATCATCAACAACAATCGTTTCTACTGCATAGTTCCCCTGTTTGGCAACAACTTTAGATGCACCATTGGCAATTGCTTTTTCAATATAATCACTACCATTGCTATTGATACCATCTAAAGCAACAAAAATATCTCCCTTTTTTACTTTTCTAGAATCTGTTTTTATATTTATCATAAAGCCCATCCTTTAGAACTAAAATCACACTAAAACTGATTAATATCAATTTAAATGACTTATTTCTGATTTTTATTTTCTTATTCAAACATTTATATTTAGAATCAACAATCTAATTTTATCATAAATAAAGCAATGGTGAAACCTTTTTATTTTAATTATACATTAAATTCTTACGAACCTTTTGAAGGACTTTATGCTCTATTCTAGATACATTAACCTGTGTAAGTTCATAAATTCCAGCTATTTCCTGCTGTGTTTGATCATACATATACCTTCTAATAAGAATTTCTCTTTCCAAGGGGCTTAATTTATTTAATTGTTCATTCAAAGCTAATACCATATCAACATCATAATTATTAGAAGGAATAACTTCCTCTAAAGAAACATCCTTAGAGTCACTATAAACTACTTCATCTAAACTCTGAACTTGATAACTTGTTTTTATACATTCTACGATTTTTTCAGCGTCTTCGCCAATATAATCAGACAACTCTAAAATAGTAGGCTCTCGCATTAATGTTTGAAGCATTTCTATTCGAGCTTTTTCTATTTTATATTTTAAACTGCTCATATGACGATTTGGACGAATTGCTTTATCTTCTCTTACTAATTTACGCATTTCTCCTACAATAGATAAATAGGCATAAGTTGAAAGCTTAGCTCCATTTGATGGATCATAATTTTTCCAAGCTATGGCAAGTCCTAAAAAACCTGCTTGAAGTAAATCTTCTTTACTGCTATAACCTTTGAACTTAGATGCTTCTTTATAAATCATTCCAGCTAAAGACTCTATTACTTCATTTTCCATAATATCCTCCTAGAATTCTATTTTATTTATTGCACTTAATTCATCATTGGTCTCAAACAAATATTTAAAAATCTTACTTTGTTTAAGTTTACTATAAACATTTCTATTACCTATATTACAAATTAGACTTTGACCTTTATAAGTATTACAAAGATTGTAATTATAAAGAAGAAATTTTATTCCTTTTTGATCTATTGAATCTAATTCTTTCAAGTTAAAAACGATATTTCTTATTTCATTTTGTTTTATTAATGAAGTGACTTCTTCATCTAAAATTGGAACTGTTTTTTCATTTAAACTACCTGCTAAACGGATAAAAAGAATTCCTTTTCTAAATTCTGTACTAATGTTCATTTTATTCACCTCTGTGCCTATAATAGCACATTTAAAAATAATTTAATATCGATTCGACAAAACTTGACTTATATTTGCATCGACTTTTTTCTTATCCAAAATAAACCACCTAGTAACAAGAGCAATCCCATAATAGCTATATAATTAATATAATATTTATCTTTTATGACTCCATTATCAATTGGTACTTTAATTTTTTGATAATTATCAATTGATGATAAGCGTTTTTTATATTCGTCAATTTTTTGTTCTTGTGTTGCTACTATTTCATTTAATTTATCTATTTCTTGTTCATATAAATAAGTTTCTGATAAAAAAGGATCATAAATTGTTTTATCAACATCGTTATAACTATTATTATCATTTGTAACCTTATCTAGTTTATCAGTTGTTTCTATATCTTTTTCATCATCTTCTTTAGGAATTTCTGATTCACTGATATTTTCTTTTATATCAACGGTAATTACTTTAGAAATATCCATAAATGGGGTATGAAAAAGAATTTCATACATTCCATTTTTATTTTTATCCATATTAGTATCATAAGTATAATTAACTTCACTCTTAACAAAATCTTCAATTTGCTGTTGTTTATTTGTAATCTTTATATCATCTATTTCAAATTTAGTTCTTACTTTACTAGCATAATAATCTATATACTCATCTTCAGCTTTAATATTATAAATATCATTACCTATCTCATGATAACCGTCCATATAAAATTTACCTTCATTATAAAAATGATATAAAACATCTTGATAACGATATAGCTTTTTTTCTATTATTTTATCTTTTGTTTTTTCTAAAGAATAGTTATCAATTTCCAAGTCAGG
This sequence comes from uncultured Bacillota bacterium, assembly GCA_948466105.1. GTDB lineage: Bacteria > Bacillota_I > Bacilli_A > RF39 > UBA660 > CAOJZR01. The sequence continues at coordinate 8,796 of CAOJZR010000013.1, forward strand.
GTTAATAGCATCAAAATCATCTATAGTTAGTGTTTCTTCCATTGCTTGTGTTAAATGCTTACGATAACTTTTAAAAAACAAAGTTCTATTTCCATCTATATCATATGATATGTTAATATCAAATTGATAATAAGTTTTTTTATCAACTTTAGGAATAAAAGAAATACTAAAATTATCCACATCATAGTACTTATAAAGATCAATGATTAAATAGCTATTTTTATTCAATTTCAAAGCAGTATCTACATTATTATCTGTTAGTTCTGCTTCATCACTAAGGCATCTTTTACATGTTAATCGATAATTAATTTTTTGTCCATTGTTATAGAAATGTAATTCACTTAAGTAGGCTTCTACATCATTAGCAAAAAAATTATAAAAATATAAATAGCGAATTGGTTTTGAATCTGTTTTACTATAATAAACAGTTTGTACTTCTTCTTTCATACCATTAGCTTGTCTATTAAAACTCCATGGTGTATATGGTGTTGTAATAAAATCATTTCTATTTATTAATGGATAATTAATATTAGAATAACTATCTTTATGATAGCCACCATCTAAATAATTAGTATAAAAGCGATACTTGCGTTTTTTTAATACTTTAACTGTATCGCTTTCTTCTATATAATTTGAAGTATAAGTTGACAGTGGACCATAATTACTATAATAAGTTTTAGCTTCTACATTTACTACTAAAAAACAAAGTAAAATAAATAAACATTTTTTCATTTCAAACCTCCTTATTTATATCATACAAGTTATCTTTTAAAATTCCTTAAAATACGCTTTTAAAAAAACTTTTAATTATTTATAAATTTTTTTATTATCTCATATTTTTTATATTAACTAGTGGTAACACTATAAAATGGATTTTTGATATCTTATAACACACTTGCATTAATAACAAGTTAAACATTAAATAAGTTAGTACTGTTTATGTAAAAAATAACTATGATATATAGATAATATGGTTGGTCATCATTTCATTTAATATTTGTGCTTATAACACAAATAAAAAAAACACCAATGTGTTTTTTTCTCACTATTTGATTAAAGTTCCTAAGTATTTGGCTGTTCTTACCATTTGGGCACTATAACCCATCTCATTATCATACCAAGCCACAACTTTTATTAATTGTTTACCATCGACTTCTAGAACACTTGTTAAAAGACCATCTACAAGCGAACCTAATC
>CAOJZR010000014.1 GCA_948466105.1 uncultured Bacillota bacterium
TTTAGAAATCGCAAAATATATTCATGACAATAATATTACTTATGATGAATATTATGCCTATTTTGTAAATAAATAATAAAGCCTTTAAGTAGACAATGTCTACTTTTTTTATTATCTCACATATAATATTTTAGGTGATTATATGAATAATGATTTAAAAAAAGCAATTTATATCATTTTAGGCATTTTAATTATTATTCTTTATACTAGTGATAGTTCTTATTATAAAGACCATTTTTATAAAAACATCAAAGAAATTCCCAACCCTAATGATATATTAGTTCTTGTTAATAAAAACAATAAATTACCAAAGACTTTTGTTCCTAATCATCTAAGACCAATTGATATCAATTATGCTTTTGAAAACAAATATTTAACTGATATAGCCGCTAGCGCATTTGAAAAATTAAGCGCTGATGCTAAAAAAATAGGCTATAAAATTATAGCTGTTTCCACTTACCGTGATTATCAATATCAAGCTAATTTATACAATAATTATATTGAGCTAAAAGGAATTAATTATGCAGATTTAGCTTCAGCTCGTCCAGGCCACTCTGAACATCAAACTGGTCTTGCCGTTGATGTGATGGGTGAAAATAATGATTACAATGCATTTTTAACTTCTAAAGCTTTTCCTTGGATGAAAACTAATGCTCATAAATATGGCTTTATTTTAAGATACCCTAAAGGTAAAGAACATATAACTGGCTTTAAATATGAACCTTGGCACTATCGCTATGTAGGCATTGATGTAGCTAAAACTATATATGAAAACAATTTGACTTTAGAAGAATATTTAAATCAGGTTTAACACTTTTCTTAATTATTTCAATAATTTAAAAACATGAATTTTTTATATTTTCATGTTTTATTTTTCTAATCCAATTTTATTAAAAGACATTTCTACATGGCCATATAAATTTAAAACATGAAATATAGTGTTTAGTAATATTAGTAATTTGTTTAAATTTATAAAATCATCTTCTTTAGTATAAATAGTTCCAAAATCAATAGTCTTATTATATTCTAATAAGACTATTTAGCCTTTGATTATTTAAATAAATTAACATAAAAAAAAGTCACTTTAGAAGTAACTATTTTATTACCTGAAAATATCCCCCTGCATCAAGATATAAAATTCCTTTTTCTTCACTAATATTCTTTACAATACTCATATATTTATTTATATTTGATAATTTATTTAGTGTCAAATATACAAAATTGCCATCATTCATAGTAAGAAAAAACCTTTCATCATCAACATCATTAGGATCATACTTAATAGTAGAAATACGATTTAAAATATCATCATTAACTTTAGAAATCTCTTCAACAAATTTGTCATATTTAATATCAGGTATATAATTAATCAAAAGAGGAACCACAAAACTATTAATAACCTCTTCCTTATTTGAAAGAACAACTTTTCCATCACTTTTTAAAAATAAAGGTTTATATTCTTCTATTTCAATATAAATTTTTGTTAAATCTTTCTTTTTAACACTAACACTTTTTATATATATATCCTTAAGCAATCGCTTTTTAATTGTATTGCTAGAATTAGAAAAAGTCTTTGGATAATCTTCTAATTTAGCTATTTCTATAATATCTTGATCAGTATATAACAGATTACCTTTTATATAAAGATTAGTTATCCTTAAATTACTAAGATAAGAAATAAAACTTAAAACAACAAACAAAATAACAACTGCAATTAAAATACGTCTATACTTGATTTTTCGCCTCTTTTTAACTTTTGCTTCAACCATTCTTACAGGAAATTTTTTCACAACTTTCCTATGCATTTTCTTTGTTTTTTTTATTTTTTTTCTTTTTACCTTAGCCACTTTATCACCAATTATTCTACTATTTCTTGTTCTAAAATCAAATCAACATCAAATTTTTTCTTTACCTTAGATTGAATTTCTGCAATCAATTTTTTAATATCACTACTAGTAGCTCCACCTTTGTTAATAATAAAATTAGCATGTTTTTCACTTACCATTGCTCCACCTATAATGTGCCCTTTATAACCAATATCTTCAATTAACCTGCCAGCATAATCATCACTAGGATTACGAAAAACCGAACCTGCTGATGGATACTCTAGAGGTTGAGTAAGTAAACGTCTTTGTTTTCGATCTTCAATTATTTCTTTTAAAAGTTTAATATCGCCATGCCTTAAAATAATTGTTGCTTCTAAACAAATAAACTCAGGGTGTTCCTTTAAAAAAGATGTACGATAATGAAAATTCAAATCTTTATTATATAATGTTTTAATCTCTAAAGAAGGCGTTAAAACTTTAATGTCGCTTACAATATAACCCATATCACTTTTATAGGCCCCTGCATTCATAAAAACAGCCCCACCAATACTACCTGGAATTCCGCAAGCAAACTCTAAACCCGCTAAACCTAAGTTAATTACTTTATATGCAAGCTTTACTAAATTGTAACCTGCACCAACAACTATTTTAACATCGTCTATATCCAAATGATTAAATTTAGTCAATTTAATAATAATACCATCATAACCTTCATCGTCAAAAATAACATTAGAACCATTTCCTAATACCTTATATTTTACATTATTATCTTTAATAAAAGTAATTAATTTTTTTAAACTAGATATATCATCAGGATAGACAAGCGCTAAAGCTTTTCCTCCTACTTTATAAGTTGTATAATCTTTAAGCTCAACTTCACTTACAACTTTACCAATTTTTAATTTTTTTAACTCTTTAACAATATTCATTTTTTACTTCCCATCTATTAAAGATTTTATATTATCATAAATAGCACTTGCACTATCACCAGCATCAATTTCTTCTAAATTAAGCTGCATTTGCTTAAGACGGGCCTCATCATTTAAAAGACTATCAACTGTTCTTACAATAATATCACCTTTTAAAGCTTTTTCTTCAATTAATATAGAAGCATCTGCATTTACTAAATCAAGGGCATTTTTATACTGATGATTATCAGGTACATAAGGACTTGGTATTAAAATAGAAGGTACTTTTAAAGCAATTATCTCACTTAAGGTTGAAGCTCCTGCTCTACTTATAATTAAATCACTTACCTTTATTACCCTAGGCAAATCTTCTATATACTTAACAATATGCACATTACTTGGAAATTGTTCTTTACTAATATCATCATAAGAAGATGTTCCTGTTACAAATAAAATATCATAATCTTTTTTTGAAAACAATTTTAAATTTTGTTTTAAAACCTTAGTCACATATTCACTACCTAGACTTCCCATAACAATCAAAACTAATTTAGCCTTTTCACGCAAATTCAAATCACGTTTATTGATTGGGGTCATACTCTTAGCTTTCTGACTACATGGATTGCCTGTAAAAACAGTTTTATATGATGGAAAATATTGATTAGAAGATTTAAATGATGTAGCAATCAATGAAACATGCTTACTTAAAAACAGATTGCATTTTCCTGGAATACTATTTTGTTCATGAATCATAGTCTTATAACCCATTTTACTTGCTGCATATAAAACGGGCCCTGTCACATAACCCCCAACACCAATTACAATATCAGGCTTAAAGGCTTTTATTGTTCGTTTACAATCCTTATAACTTTTAATGAATGTCTGTAATGTCTTAATATTTTTAAAAACATTCTTACGATTTATACCATATATCTCAATACTTTTAAAAGGAATATTTTTGCTTGGAACAATTTCTTTTTCCATTCGATTATGTGTACCTATATATAAAAATTCACTATTTTCTTCTCTTTTTTTTATTTCATCAATAATAGCTAAAGCGGGATATATATGGCCTCCAGTTCCACCTGCACTTATTATTACTCTCATAAATACCTCCCTTACTTTCTACCATTATATCATAATTTTATGTAAAAAAAAGAAAAAATAGAATACTTTTTAAGCATTCTACTTAGAAGCGACTACCTCCTCCTCCTCCACCAAAAGAACCACCACCTGATGAAAAGCCACCACCAAAGCCACCACCTGATGAATTTGATGAAGAAGCAGCACTTCTTGCATTATAAGCACTTTGAACAGAGCTTGAAACAGTCGTATTTATTGTTCTATTAAAAACAGTATACATATAAAAATCATTAAAATCAAAATCATGATAACCATTAGGATAAAGTTCTTGAGCCTTGATTTTCATTGTTTTTGAAAGCTTATCAGCGCATCCTAGAATAGTAGCATACATTAAATATTTATCCCACAAATATATTTCAGGTAAATCTTTACTATCCATTCGACCGAAATCTTCCATAAATCGTTTTAAAGCAATCCATTTAACATAATCTTCATTTCCTTGTTTACTTCTTTTTTTAGCACTTATTATATATATTAAAGCTACAACATCAATAAGTATTAACATAATATTAAAAATCGATGTATCATAAATAAGTGTCATAGTTACAAGAAAAAGAATAACAATCAAAGATAAAACATAAGCAAAAACACCATTTTTTTCTTCATAGAAATGATAGCCTTGTGCATCTTTTTTAGCAAGAGTAGTAAAAGCAGTATAACTACTAATAAAATTATCATAATTTTTCTTAGAATACTTTTTAATTTCTAAAAGTGTTACCTGCCTTTTGTCTTTACTAATTTTTAAAAATAACAAATCTAGCACTTTTTGTTCACTTGCATTTAATAAATTAGTACTATCACATTTTACTAACATATAATCTTTTTTATCCAAAGTTTCTACTTTAATATGTTTTTTACAAATCAAATTTAAAATCACTGCTGAAAACTCATTACTAGTAATTCGTTTATTTAGTAAAAAACCTAAAATCTCAGGTCCATAATCTGCTGGAAAATCACGAAAATACTTTTGATTAAAACTAGCTTTATATTCTTTATCATATTTATGATAAAACTTATAAATAATGATAATAATGATAATAAAAGTTAATAAATAAAAAGCATTTAACATAAAAATTATTTGGCGATAATGTTTTCTTTTTAAGTTAGCTTCATTAGCTTTTTGCGTTTCAATTTCAACTATTTTATCCAAAGCCTCTGTGTTACTAACCTTACTAGAGTTTTTAATTACCTCTTTATCAAAAATAAAACGTACATCAACACTTTTTCCTGCTATAACTTTACTTATATATAAATGAATAGCATCATTACCTTCTAGTTTTACTTCATCTGTTAAATTATCACTATGACCCCAAGCTCTTAAGATTGTATTATCTGGTATATGGATTATTACTTCCATTTTTTTTATATTTTCTGAAAATTCATCACCAACAACATTCCACCCTATTTCTGCAACATCATTATGAACGATACCCAAATTCTTTATTATATATTCAATATAAAAGGCTTTTTTAAAACTACTAGGATTATAAATACGATATTTATAACCAATTTGGGTTTTACTTTCTGTATAAACGCCATATTTGCCACTACTCGCATAACTAGCCTTAGTAAAATTATCTTCTGTATTATTAAAACTATCAAACGTTAAATTTTTTTGATCTATTGCCTTTATCGCAAGAAGGGAAATATCATCACCATTATAAATATCACTTCCTAAAAAAGAAGCTGTATCACCTTTAAAAATAGAAGTATTAGGGTTTTTAAAATTAATAATACGTTCAAATCCATTGTACTGTCCATCAAGCGTGAAAATTTCTTTAACATGTAAATCTCCATTTGCTAAAACGGTTGCATCAATATAATATTTAGTAATATCAGCTTTAACTGCAAACGGAATACACAAAACTATAATTAACAATATTTTTTTTAAACTTTTCATAAGAATCTCCTATTTAAAAAGACTTAATTTTAAGTCTTAGAATTGTACCCTAGGTGCTATCTTATCTTCTTGCGATACTTCAAAGAATGTTTCTGTTTTAAATCCTGCTATCATAGCAACAAAGTTAGATGGAATTGTTTGAACTTTATTATTATAAGTTAAAACTGCATCATTATAAAATTGTCTAGCATAAGCAATTTTGTCTTCTGTTTCTTTTAATTGATTCTGTAAATCAACAAAGTTAGTATTTGCTTTTAAATCTGGGTAACTTTCTGTTATAGCAAGAAGTCTACCTAAAGCAGATGAAAGTTCTTTATTAGCATCCAATTCTTCTTTTGGACTACCTGCACTAAGAGCTCTATTCCTTGCATTAATAACATTTTCTAATGTTTCACTCTCATGTTTTGCATAACCTTTTACTGTTTCAACTAAATTAGGAATTAAATCAACTCTTCTTTTTAATAAAACATCAATTTGTGCCCATTGATCTTTTACCCTATTTCTTAATTTTACAAGACCATTATAAGCACCTATAAAATATAAAACAATTAAAACAACAACTATAATTAGTATTATCCACCAGCTCATAATTACCTCCATTCTGTTAATAGTATATCAAATTAGTTTAAAAAAATAAACTTTTTTTTACAGTATAAATCTTTTTTTTTAGGTTATGATATTATTTAAGGAGGATATTATGGAAATTGATATTAGAAAACATATAAAAAATAATTTTAAAAATTGTAACATAGAAGATATAAAATCTTCTATTAACGAGGCTATAGACGAACATGATGATGTGACCTTACCAGGTCTTGGTGTTTTTTTTGAAATATTATGGCAAAATAGTGACGAAGAAAAAAAAGAAGAGGTTTTAAATTCTCTTCTAAAATATTTTAACAATTAAAGGGATATTTTATCCTTTTTATATTCTTTAAAATAAACTAGTACTTTTTCATCACTAATTTTTTTTTCTTGGCTTCTTTTTAAATTTAACATTACTTTTTTATATTGATAATAATCTTTTAAAGCAATAACATTAGTTGATTGCTCTTTTTTTAATATATAATTATTCCAATTTCCCTTTATCGCATCTATTCTTTTTTTTACATCACTTAATACGTTAAGATTTTTCTGCGTATAATTAGCTAAATAAGAATCATATATAAATAAAATTTCTAATAAATAATCTACTATTGAATAACTTTCTAACTTTATAAAGCTACTAAATTCATTATGAATTTTTTTCTCTAAATCAAATTCACTAAAAATCATTTCATTAATAAATTTTCTAGCAAAATAATATGTAACAATTTTACTATCACTAAATTCATCTAATATTAAAAGAAAACCTAAATTAGAATCATCTTTTTTATAATTGTCTTTAACAAATTTTAAATCTTTTAATTTTTGCAAATAAAATAATGTACTCATATACTCATAATATACTTGCGATTTTTCATCATTTTTAGTTAATTTAAGCATTATAAGTATTAATTCTATTTGATTTTTTTCTTCCTTCTGTGTTTTTAAATAGTTCCTTGCTACTTCATTTATAAAATCAATATCACAACTAAATTTTCTAATAATAAATTTAACAAAGTGATAATTATTTTTCACTTTGTTAGAACAATAACTATATATTTTTTTATTACTTGTATAATTAATAGCCATCATCATAAAAATATAATTATTCTCTAACCTCTTGACTTCAGTACAATTTCCATCAATATTATCAAGATATTTAATAACTTTTTCTACACTATATTCTATATCCATCACCTCTTTAACATTCATCTTCAAAATGCCTTAGATATTATACTATAATAATCATCTTTGTCAATAAAAAAACAACCATAAATTCTATGATTGTTCTATCATTTTAATACCTAATTCAAAACTCAATTAATTCATATTCCTTAGTTCCAATTCCTAAATCGCTGGCCACATCAATAGTATGAACACCATTTCTTGAAGTTACACGTTCTAAAAAATGTTCCTTACCTGGATCATTGGAATTTATAACTAAATCAATGCAAGCCTTATCAATTGCAACAGGATCTAAAGAAGCAAGAATTCCAATGTCTTTAAGACAAGGGTCTTCTGCTTTAGAACAACAATCACAATCAACACTCATATTACACATAATGTTAATATATACAATATTTCCTTTAAAATAATCAACCACACTTTTAGCCGCATCGGCCATTGCTTCTAAAAATTGATCTTGCGCTGGTAAATTATCCCATAATTTATTTTGATCATCTGTTTTACCTGCTGTATGAATAAAAGCCTTGCCCGCACTTGAAGCACAACCAATTGATAACTGTTTTAAAGCTCCACCATAACCTCCCATAGGATGCCCCTTAAAATGGGATACAACTACCATTGCATCATAATTTTCCATATTTTTTCCAACATAATTTTGTTTTATAACTTTACCTGTTGGAATATCTAATTTCATATCACCAGCAGCATCCATAATATCAACATCAAAATATTTACTCCATCCATTAGTCTCTAATAGCTTAATATGCTTACTAGTCTCATTGCGAGCTCCTTCATAAGCAGTATTACATTCAACAACAACACCATTTACATAATCAACAATTGGTCTCATAAATTCTGGATGCAAAAAGTTTTGATTACCTTCCTCCCCTGAATGCACTTTAACGGCCACTTTTCCAGTTAAATCTTTTTTTAATTTTTGAAAAATAGTAACTACATTTTCAGGAGTTATGTTTCTAGTAAAATAAACATTAGCTTTTTCCATTTAATCATCCTCTTTTCTATATTAAATTATAACATAAAAGATCAAAAAAACACATAAATGTGTTTTAGCCTAAAGCAATATCTAAAATCATCATAAGGGAAAATCCAATTAAAGTAAATAGAGCCATTAAATCCTTCTTTTTATTAGTTTGGCTTTCAGGAATTAATTCTTCTACTACAACATAGATCATTGCTCCTGCTGCAAAAGCCAATAAAAAAGGCAATAAAATACGTACTTTAATAACTAATAAGGCTCCTATTACCCCAGCAATAGGTTCAACTATACCACTTAATTGTCCAAGCAGAAAAGCTTTATTACGGCTCATACCTTCTCTACGAAGTGGCATACTAACGGCCGTTCCTTCTGGAAAATTTTGAAGTCCAATACCAAGTGCTAGTGTCCAAGCAGCCATTAAAGTTGCGCCATCAAGGCCATAGATAACAGAACCAAAAGCAACACCTACGGCCATACCCTCTGGTATGTTATGTAAAGTGATAGAACTAACTAGCATAACACAACGTTTTGCACTTAGTTTTTTTTCTTTTTTAGATGCTTTTTTTTCATATAAATCATAGACCTTATCTCCTACAAAAAGAAGTAATCCACCACTAAAAAAGCCGATAAAAGTAACTAACCATGGAATTAAATTTAAATTAGTAGCCATTGTAATAGCAGGTGCAATCAATGAAAAAAATGACGCTGCTATCATAACTCCTGCTGCAAAACCTAACATTCCATCCATTAAATTTTTATTTATTTTTTTAAAGAAGTAAACAAGTGAAGCTCCTATTGCTGTGACACTCCAAGTAAAAAGTGTAGCAAGTAAAGCTTGCAAAATTGGATCTAATGATAAAATTTGTTCAATCATAAATTCCTCCTCTAAATAACCTATTCTTTACTAGACATTTGGAGTGGGCATTTTAATCAGAAAAAACATTTTCACTTTTTTTACTATAAATTTAACACTTTTTTCAGTATTATTAAATGATCTTTTTAAAATAACTAAATTTTTTATTAAATTAATCATCTTTTCAAAGCTTTAACATAAAATAATAGTAATTAAAGTTAAACAATTGACAAATCAGTCTTAATAGTGTAAAATTATTTAGTGTTAAAAAGCATTTTGAATGGGTCTATAGCCAAGTGGTAAGGCGTGG
>CAOJZR010000015.1 GCA_948466105.1 uncultured Bacillota bacterium
TAATACGTCCTGTATAGTTATTCTTATTACTTATATCTAAAAGACCTACTTCTACACCTTCATTATCTATATCTTTAAAACGATTTGCCGCTTCATATAGTTCAGCTGCCCTAAACATATTCATTAGACTGTTTTTAAAACTATTTCTTCTTGCTTTATCTATTATATTTAACGTAATTGGTACCGCAATTAATGCGATTATTGCAAGTATTACTATGACCGCTAATAATTCAATTAATGTAAAAGCTATACTAGAACTGTATACCCCCCCCCCAGTATTGACCATTAGTAAACGCATTATTCTTTTTGCTCTTTATTTTCATATAATCCGCAACTCCTTCATATTTTATTATCATTTACTATTTATAGTTTATCACAAAAATTAAAATAAGTCAGTATTTTTTTATACTTTAAAAAATTCTTTAATAAACATTTTATCTTGCTATATCTCTCATTATTAATATACAACTTTCTTTTATGTATTCCTAAAAATTTCGAACATATTTAAATAATATCACTCAACAGGTAAAGTAATGCTAGCAGAATTTTGATTAATTCCATTCAAATAATAATTAGGTACAGTTCCTTCTATTAATTTCATCGCAACTGGTATATCAATTGAGACCTTCACTCGTTTACTAGTAAAAGGTAAAATAACTTGTTCTGTGACTTCCAAATTAACATTGACTTCAATTAAAGCATTATTAATTCCATAATTAGTTATCTTCGTCTTTACACCACTTACAATATCCCCAACTAAATTCAATTTAACAGGTATTTTAGGTCCTATATTAGAAATAAGCGCATTGTTAAAAACAATTCCACTAGGTATCTCATATATAATTCCCTTTTTTAACTTTTTTTCATCATAATCAATTAAAACATTATCTGGTAAATCAATCAAATCCAATTTTCCCTGCTCAATATATTTCAAATTAATTTGAACTGTATTAGTGGTTGTTGTTAAAACTTTATTAACAATAATAGGATTAAAATCAACTGTTCTAATGTAGCCATTTTCTCCTTTAGTTATTATAAATAAATCCTCAAGGCTCATATCTTCAGCCAAATGTTTACTAACCGCTTTATTTATAACAATAGTAGACAATTTTGTTACCTCAGCTTCGGCATAATTTAAAAGAATTGGCAAAACTTTCTTATTAAGAAAATTAAAACTATAAATCAAAACCACAAACAAAAGCGCAAGCGAACCCAAAAAGATATTAACTTTTTTTATCCTTTTCTTTTTAAAAACATATTTTTTTTTTAATCGTGCACGCATATTATCACCTTTTTATATTCTATGTATAAAATAAATAATTTAGGCAACATTAATAATGGTGATAAAATGAATGTAAAAGATATAATGACCAAAAAAATCATTACAAAAGATATAACTAGTAGTATAAACGATATTGCAAAAACGATGCAAGAAAATGATATTGGCTTAATACCAATAACAGAAGAAAAAAAAGTTGTTGGCCTTATAACAGATAGAGACTTAGTTATTAAAGCTCTTTGTAATAATGAACAAGATAACAAAAACATAAAAGATTTTATGACTACTAATATTATTACCATTGACCTAGATGATGATGTTAATTATTGCCTTGAAAAAATGGCTGAAAATAAAGTCAAACGTTTAATCGTTACAGATAGTAAAAAAGTAGCTGGCATTATTAGCTTATCAGATATCATGTATGCTTATAGTGATGAAGATAAAATAATAAAAACTATCAAACAAATTTTTTCAATTGATAAAAATGAGGAAGAGCAAAATGCTGAAATAGATGAATTTTATTTATAGACTGGATATATTCAAAATATATCTTTTTTTATTACCATAAGCAATATATTAAAAATAGTTTTTAAATTTTAGCCTTAAAATAAATACCACACCATTCTATTATCTTATATACATGAATATATTGATTTAGGTGATAACATGAAAAAATGCCTTGTCATATTCTGCTTACTTGTTTTAATCAGTGGATGCAATAAAAAAATGGACACTGTCAAAACAATCATTGAAGAAAACAGCACCACCCTTATCGCAATAAATTATCCTAAAACTAATTTAAAAAAATTAGATCAAAATATAAAAAAATATATTAATAAAATCTATAACGATTTTAAAACCAACTATGAAAAAATAGATGATATTGAAAAATCAGAACTCAACATTGACTATACTTATGATATTATAAATGATAACTATATTAATATTACTATAACTAGCTTTATAAGTAGTAGCTCCCTTGCTCATCCTATCACAACAATTAAAACATTCACCTTCGATCAACAAAAGAAAAAAATGCTTAATCTAGAAGACATCGTTGATAAAAATAATCTCAATAAAATGGTTGATATTATAAAAGAAGAGCTAAATAGTAAATATAAAGATTGTATATTACCTGATGTTGTAATAAGCCCTAATTACAATAATTTTCCTCTTTTTACCTTTAGTCCAAATGCTTTAAATATCTATTTTAATCCTTATGAAATAAGCAGTGGCTATTGTGGTGTAATAAATATTGAAATTCCTTTTTCTAAAATAAGTACTAAACTTAACTTAAAAAAAGAAAACAAAGAACCAAAAGCTCAAATTGTTACTAAAACCTCATATGTTATTGATCCCAATAAGCCAAGTATAGCCATCACTTTTGATGATGGTCCCAGTACTTATACAAGCGATATCTTAAAGTTATTAAAAGAAAATGATGCCAATGCTACCTTCTTTATTCTTGGCAATAAAGTAAATAACTATGTTGATACCTTAAAAGAAATGTATAAAAACGGGAATGAAATTGGAAATCATTCATATAATCATAAATGGCTAACAAAACTGTCAATTGAAGAATTTCAAAATCAAATTAATAAGACTCAAGATATAATTAAAAATACTATTGGCTATACCCCAACTCTTTTAAGGCCAACTTATGGTTCAGTTAATAAAAAAATTCGCGCTAATACTGATATGAATATAGTTTTGTGGGATGTTGATACAATGGATTGGAAAATTAAAAACAGTAAAAAAATAGCTAGTCGTGCTTTAGAGCAAATTGAAGACTTAGATATTATTTTGATGCATGATACCCACAAGCGAACCCTAGAAGCTCTTAAAATAATGATTCCAACTTTAAAAGAGAAAGGTTACCAATTAGTCACTGTAAGTGAATTAAAAGAAATTAAACTATTAAGAGGTAAATTAGAATCATAAATTAAAACCTTTTAATTAAAGTAGTATAATTTTCGATTACCTTTTATAAACACTTATATATTGCTATAATTCTTATTTGTTAGGATGAATTAGTTATAAATATTAAAATTTAAACATTGCATAAAATATTTATAATTAACAATATAAATATAAAATTATAACACCCCAGTAAAAAAATAACTGCAAAATAAAAATTTTTTTAAAAAGGGTTGACATTTTTTTTAATAGTATTAAAATAATGACATGTAGATGGAGGAATGAAATAATGAAAAAAAAGTTAAAAAAAAGACTTACTATAATTATGCTAGCTATTACAGGATTTGTAACTGGATGTTCAAGCAAAACAACTAACTCAAATGTTGACAAAGAAATTAGTATTGAACAGGAAATAATAGACAAAATTCAAAACCAACAAGAAAAAACAAATAGTACATCATCAAATAATACTGTAAGTAAAAAAATGGATAACATATCATTAACTAATATTGTGAACAAAAAAACAAATAGTGAAAATATAAATAATTTAAACTCTAAAGATGAACTATATAAAGCTAGTGAACTTTATGTTATATCAACTAGTGACAAAAATGAAACAAAAGAAATTATTGCTCAATGCAAACGTGTAATACCAATAGAAATTACAGATGGCAAGGATTTAGGCCAACTTAAAGATGAATTACAACATTTAAATTTAAAATATGAAGGATATATAGAAGAATACTATGATTTAACTGAAGGAAAACTAGTAGCCCAAGTTAAAGAGATAGAAATATGGGAAAATAATGGACAAAAAAATGATATAAATGCAGCTTTAGGTTATATTAGAGAAATAACTGGTGAAATAGGCAATAGTACTGAGATATCACTAAACTATATGGACAAAAATTTTGAAAACGTTACATATACATACAATGATGGATTAGATATGGAAATCGCTTATTTAAGCACAGTTTCAGATCTAGATAGTGAACAATACATTACATACTCAACAATATTAGATTTACAAAACAAATTAAATAACAAAGATAAAATCACTTTAGAATCAAACGAAAAAATATTTAAAGTTAATGATCTTTATGTTATATCAGCTAATGATGAAAATGAAGAAAAAGAAACAATCGCTCAATGCAAACGTGTAATACCAATAGAAATTACAGATGGCAATGATTTAGGTCAACTTAAAGATGAATTACAACATTTAAATTTAAAATATGAAGGATATATAGAAGAATACTATGATTTAACTGAAGGAAAACTAGTAGCCCAAGTTAAAGAGATAGAAATATGGGAAAATAATGGACAAAAAAATGATATAAATGCAGCTTTAGGTTATATTAGAGAAATAACTGGTGAAATAGGCAATAGTACTGAGATATCACTAAACTATATGGACAAAAATTTTGAAAACGTTACATATACATACAATGATGGATTAGATATGGAAATCGCTTATTTAAGCACAGTTTCAGATCTAGATAGTGAACAATACATTACATACCAAGAAATCTTAGATTTCCAAAATAAAAATACTAAAAAGAAAACTTATAAATTAAATTAATAGCAAAGTTATAGTATAAATAAAACAAAAAGAAATATATTCTTTATCAAATAACAAATAAAAAAAAGAGTTCAAAAGATACTAGTACCTGTCAAGTACTCACTAAATAAAAAGATAAATTAATTTGAATATTTTAATCGATAATGTACAGAATACAAGTATCCTAATTTTTTTGAATACGTTCATTGTTATACCAAGGAACGTATTTTTCTATTTCTTTTGCAGCGTGTTTTCTAGTTAACTTAATAAATTGGCATAACCATTCATGTTTTAGTTGCATAAACCAATTTTCTATTGGACAGTTTTCTCAGCAATGACCTTTATGAGACATGCTTCTAATAACCCCCCTATGTTATTTGCCATTTCTACATATTCATAAGCAAAATAAACTGTTCCTTGATCTGTATTAACGATTACATTATTATTTGATTTTAAATTTCTATAACTTTCTTTTATTAAATTAACATCATTGTAATTTGATGTAGAAAATGATACAATTTCAGTTAAGTAAAGAATTTCATCTTTACATATTATATAGTTTAGATCAGATAATTATTTTTGATTTGATACTTCTGAATTAAAATTACATTCAATTAAGTATTGAGCCTTGTTTATAAGGTTCTTTTCTTTTGCTTTATAAACACATAATCCTTTTTTTGTACATTTTATTGTTTCTAATCCTAAAATGTGTTTATATCTTATAATTAATTTATGATTTAAAACTATATTTAATTTATTTTCTATATACTTTTTTAATCTTATTGTTCCATAAATCCCTTTAACACTTTTATGCTCTTCTGATATCACATCAGCAATTTCTTGTTTATAGTTATTAGCAATTGGTTTTCCAATGTTACACAATTTATAATAACTTCTTCTATTAACATTTAAAACTCTACATATCCTTAGTATAGGATATTCATTTTTCAATTTCTCAATGATTTGATATTTTTCTATTTGTATTACTGAGAGTGGATTTCCATCAGAAGAGCATAGGATTTTTTAATATATCAATATCCTCTAATTCTTGGTTATATTTTTTCCCTCAATTATCATTTCCTAATATTCCCTTATCATATTCTTGATTCGTTTCTTTACCAGATATTCCATATTTATTATTTAAATATGAGATAGTAGCACCCTTTTTAAATTATTTAACTATTTTGATTTTTTTATTCTAATGTACATTTTTTTGTTTATCCATGAAAAAATACCTCCTTGATTCTTTCTAAATAAATTTTATCATTCTTTTTATTTAGTGTGAACCTTAAAGGTATTATAATCGTTTTGAACCATCTTATTTTATTCATTTATTGGAATATTACTAATAATAACTAATAAAGAACCTTTTTTAATAATATATTACAAATATTTTTCTATTTTAACAAATTTATCATCATCTTTTAAATTAGTTTTAGCAAGTTCTTCAACTAATTTTTTTTGTTCTTTCGTAAGTTTTTTAGGAATTACAACATCTATTACAACATACATATCACCTTTTTTATAAGAGTGTACATCTTCAACCCCTTTACCTTTAAGACGTAACTTATCACCACTTTGACTAGCAGCTGGAATTGTTATCTTAACACTTGAAGATAAAGTGGGAATATCTTTTTTACAGCCTAAGATAGCCTCTGTAATTGTTATTGGTAATAATAAATAGATGTCAATACCATCTCTTTCAAAAATAGGATGTTCCTTAACATAGAATTCCAAATATAAATCACCACTTGGACCACCATTACTTCCACTTTCACCCTTTCCAGGAACACGTAACTGATTTCCTGTATTAACTCCTGCTGGGATTTTAACTTCAATCTCTTGATTTTCCCTTACAGAACCATGGCCTTTACATTTTTTACAAACATTTTCAACAGTTTTACCCTTGCCACTACAAGCTTTACAAGTTGTTTTACTCATAAAAGAACCAAAAACCGTTCTTTGCTCAACTGTTTGAGTACCACTACCACCACATGTAGGACATTTTTTTACACCACTGCCACCTTCACCATGACATTCACTACATTCTACTTCCCCAGCAACATTAATAGTTTTTTTAGTACCAAACACAGCTTCTTCAAACTCTAAATTAACTCGTAAAATACTGTCTCTGCCTTTTCTTGAACGCGAAGACGATCCAAAATTGAAACCAAAACCTCCACCAAATAAATCATCAAAAATATCAGAAAAATCAAAACCGTTAAAATCAAAGCCTCCACCAGCATTATTACTAAAAGCAGCATGGCCATATTGATCATATTGTTTTCTTTTATTTTCATCTGATAAGATAGCATAAGCTTCTTGAGCTTCTTTAAATTTCTCAGCCGCATCAGGCTCTTTTGAAACATCAGGATGATATTTTTTAGCTAACTTTCGAAAAGCACTTTTTATCTCATCAGCACTAGCATTTTTGCTAACGCCAAGAATTTCATAATAATCTTTTTTATCCATTATACTTCACTATCCTTTTAACTCTATAAATTTATCAATTGTTTCACTAAATTTCTTAATCGCATTTTCAACTACTTTTTTATCACTTAAATCAACCCCAGCGATTTTTAACTCATTTAGAGGATAATCACGACCACCAGTTTTTAAAAATTCTAAGTAAGCATCTTTAGCGCCTTCTTTATTTTCAATAATTGAAGATGCAATATAAGTAGCAGCTGAAAGTCCTGTTGCATATTGATAAACATAAAAATTCATAAAGAAATGAGGAATTCTTTCCCATTCATATTTTATTAAAGAGTCAACAATAACGTTATCACCAAAATATTTTTTGTTTAAATCATAATACATGTTAGAAAGATTTTCATTAGTCAAAACACCACCACTAGCTAAAAGAGCATAAGTATCGCGTTCAAACTCAGCAAACATTGTTTGTCTAAATAAAGTTGATTTATAAAGTTCCATTAATTCATTTAAAATATATAATTTTTCATTATTATCAGTACTTTTTTCTAACATATAGTGACTAAGTAGTAACTCATTAACAGTACTTGCTACTTCTGCTACAAAGATTCTATAGCCTGAATACTCATAATCATTATATTTATGTGAATAAAAACTGTGCATTGAATGACCTAATTCATGAGCAAGGGTTGAAACATCATCATATTCTTCTTGATAATTTAAAAGAACATATGGATTACTATCATAACTGCCCCAAGAATAAGCTCCTGTTCTTTTACCTATACTTGGATAAACATCAATCCATCTTTCATTGAAAGCTTTTTCTAAATTATTAACATAATCATCACCAAGAATTTTTAGAGCATCTAAAACGATTTTTTTAGCTTCTTCAAATTTATATGTTTTTTTATTACCATTTATTAATGGTAAATAAGTATCATATAAATGTAACTTATCTAAATTAAGAACATTTTTTTTCATATCATAATATTTATATATAACTTTCATATTGTCATTTACTGTCTTAATTAAATTATCATAAATACTAATATCAATATTATTGTTATATAAAGCAGCTTCTATTGCACTATTATAGCCTCTTATTTTAGCAAGACTTACATTGGCTTTTACTTCACCCGCATAAGTACTAGCTAATGTATTAGCTAGATCCCCATAAGTTGTATAAAAGGTTTCAAAAACCTTTTCTCTAACCTTTCGATTTTCGTCTTTTAAAAGTAAAGTAAAATTACTATTAGTTATACTATAATCTTTTCCATCTACATTGATAACAGGAAACTTTATATCAGCATTTCGAAGATACTTTGCTGTTTCATTAGAACTATTTAAAGCTTGTGCTAAACTAGATAACATTTTTTCACTATTACTATCTAAAATATGCTTTTTAAAACGATATTCTTGTTCTAAAAGAAAACGATATTTAGTTAATTCCTTTTTTTCTAACATATATTCTTCTATTTTAGAATAATTACTTTTTAATATTTCTGGTGTTATAAATGATAAAGACTCAGATACTTGTTGATTTAAGTTATCAGCTTTTCCTTTTAGAGCTTGGAAATCACTATTTTTAGTATCTGTATCACTTAGCATACTAGCATAGATAATTAAATGTTCTAATTTTCTTTGAATTTCTAAACTTAATTTTAACGTTTCATATAAATTATCACTACTATCCATTATTTTATCTTTATAGTCCTCTATTTTTTTACTTAAAATAATAATATCATCATAATCTTTTTGCCATATATCTAAACTTTCATACATTAATGTTAAATCCCATTTATCATTTTCAGCTACTTCTTCACGTTTTTTTATTTCTATCATTATTAATCCTCTCTACCAAGAAAGTTCTAGTCTCCTAGAACTTCTATTTTTCCTCAAATTCAGCGTCTTTTACATCATCATTCTTACTAGCTTCACTACTTTCTTGACTAGCATTTTCTTTGCTTGCTTGTTCATAAACTTTAGTAGCCAGTGCCATAGCTGTTGTATTTAAAGCTTCTTTTTTAGCTTTAATATCTTCCATATTACCACTATTTAAAGCTTCTTCTAATTCTTTAATTTCTTTTTCAGCTTTTTCTTTATCAGAATTATCTACTTTATCGCCTAAATCTTGAAGTGCTTTTTTAGTTGTAAAGATTAATTGTTCAGCTTCATTTTTAGCATCAGCTTCTTCTTTACGTTTTATATCTTCTTCTTTATTAGTTTCTGCTTCTTTAATCATTTTATCAATTTCCTCATCTGATAAACCTGTTGAAGATGTAATTGTAATTGATTGCTCTTTATTAGTACCAAGATCTTTAGCTTTAACATTTACAATACCATTAGCATCAATATCAAAAGTTACTTCTATTTGTGGTAC
>CAOJZR010000016.1 GCA_948466105.1 uncultured Bacillota bacterium
CAACATCACTTTCAACAGGTGGTATTTGGTATATTGACCGCGTTGGTTATTTACGAACAATTGGTGCTGCTGCTAATGATTTTACTGGCATTCGTCCAGTTATAACTGTCAATAAAGAAAGTATATTATAAAAAAAAGAAATAATTATTCCTAATTATTCTTTTTTTTGATATAATGTTATATAGGGTGTAAGAATATGAATATATACAATTTCACAAGAGAAGAGTTAGAAGCCTATTTTTTAAATTTAAATGATAAAAAGTTTAGAGCTACCCAAGTATATGAATGGCTGTATAAAAAACGAATAACAACTTTTGCAGACATGAACAATATAAATAAAGATATCAAAGAAAAAATTCAAAAGACGTTTAATATAGAAAAACTTACCATCATAAAAAAAGAAGAAGATACACTAGTTGTTAAATACTTATTTGAATTAGCCGATAAAAATAAAGTTGAAGCTGTTTTAATGCGACATGATTATGGCAATTCCTTATGTGTTTCAACCCAAGTTGGTTGTAATATGGGATGCCATTTTTGTGAAAGTGGGAGATTAAAAAAGCTTAGAAATCTTGAGACCTATGAAATGGTTCTACAAATAATACAAGTAGAAGAAGACTTGGCTTTAAGAATAAGTCATGTTGTATTAATGGGGATCGGAGAACCTTTTGATAATTATGATAATGTTATCAAATTTATAGATATAATTAATGATAACAAAGGCATTGATATTGGTAGTCGACATATAACTGTTTCAACATGTGGAATTGTTCCTAAAATATTACAGTTTGCTGATTATGATAAACAAGTTAATTTAGCTATTTCACTTCATGCCCCTAATGATGAAATAAGAAATAAAATAATGAGTATAAATAAAGCTTATAGTATAAAAAAGATTATGGAAGCTGTTAAAATATATTTAAGTAAAACAAAGCGAAGAGTTACTTTTGAATATATTATGTTAAAAGATGTTAATGATAGTCTTGCGAATGCTTTAGAACTTGCTAAATTATTAAAGGGTCTAAATTGTTATGTCAATTTAATCCCTTATAATGAGACAAGTCAGCTGGAATTTAAAAAAAGTACACAAGAAACTATTTTAAGCTTTTATGATACTTTAAAAAAGAATAATATTAATGTGACTATTAGAAAAGAATTTGGTAAAAAAGTAAGTGCTGCTTGTGGTCAATTAAGATCAAATTGGAAAGAGTGATAATATGGATTATGCATATCTAACAGATCCAGGTAAAGTAAGAGATCATAATGAAGATAGTGTGATAGTAGTAAAAAATAGTAATGGAGAATATTTACTTGCTGTGGCTGATGGAATGGGAGGACACAAAAATGGTGAAATTGCCTCATCAATTGCCATATCCCATTTAGGCAAAAGATTTGCTGAGATAAGTAGTATTGGTTATAAAGATGATGCTATTAATTTCATCAAGGAAGTAGTAAGTGAAGCTAATTCTCAAATATATAAATATACAAGTGAGAATCCAGAAAGTATTGGTATGGGTACAACCCTTGTTTTAGCAGTAATGACAAAAAATTTCTTGTTATTTGGTAATATAGGTGATTCATCAGGTTATGTATTTAAAAACAGTAAACTCCATAAGATAACAAGTGATCATACATTAGTTAATTTACTTGTAAAATCTGGTGAATTGACACCAGAAGAAGCCAAAGATCATCCACGCAAAAACGTTTTAATGAAAGCTTTAGGAGCTGCTAAAACAGTTGAAATGGATATTTTTGATGTAGAAGAACAAGTTGATGGGATTTTTCTTTGCAGTGATGGCTTAACAAATATGTTAGATGATGAACAAATTGCCAGAGTTTTAAGCGAGAGCAGTAGTCTTGATGCTAAATTAGAAAAATTGATTTATAAAAGTAATAATCGTGGTGGAACAGATAATATCTCCATTGCATATTTAACCAGAAGAGGTGAGTAGTTGTGATAATAAAAGGTCAAAAAATAAATGATAGATATGAGATAATTAGAACAATTGGTGAGGGAGGCATGGCCAATGTCTACCTAGCTTATGATACGATTTTAAATCGAAATGTGGCAGTTAAAATACTTCGTGGTGATTTAGCAGATGATGAGAAGTTTGTGCGCCGTTTTCAAAGAGAAGCCATATCATCGAGTAGTTTAGCTCATCCTAATATTGTTGAAATGTATGATGTTGGGGAAGATGATGGAAAATACTATATTGTTATGGAGTATATTGATGGCAAAACTTTAAAAAGTCTTATTAAAAAGCGTGGCGCTTTAACCTTACCTGAAGTAATTGATATTATGTTACAAGTAACATCTGCTATTATGTGTGCACATGATAGTTATATTATTCATCGTGATATAAAGCCGCAAAATATTATGATTTTAGAGGATGGGCGTCTTAAAATAACCGATTTTGGAATTGCTATGGCTTTAAATAGCAATGAACTAACCCAAACTAATTCTGTCATGGGTTCAGTTCATTATTTGCCACCTGAACAGGCAAGTGGCTCAGGTTCAACAATAAAAAGCGATATCTATTCTTTAGGTATCCTTATGTATGAATTACTTACAGGTAAAGTACCATTTAAAGGTGATAGTGCAGTTGAAATAGCTATTAAACAAATGAAAGATCCTATCCCTAGTGTTTGTAAAAAGAATGAAGAAATACCTCAAAGTGTTGAAAATATTATTTTAAAAGCTTGTGCTAAAAATCCGCGTAATCGTTATGAAAATGTTGGTGAGATGCATGAAGATATTAAACATTGCTTAGATGCAGAAAATATGAATATGCAAAGAATAACATATCTTTATCCAGAACATGATTTGGAAGAAACTAAAATTATGCCTAAGATAGATGAAAAAACTATAAATAAAGAGACTAAAGAAAAAACAGCTACAACAAGCAAAGATAAAAAACTTAATATCGCTTTAATTAGCATTTTATCTTTGTTAGGCGTGGTTATTGTTGGTTTTGTTATTTTCTTTTTATTAACATTTGGTTCTTCAAATAAAGAAAAAGATACCAAAGTACCTAATGTTTCTGGCTATACCCAAGAACAAGCTGATACAATACTTAG
This sequence comes from uncultured Bacillota bacterium, assembly GCA_948466105.1. Classification (GTDB taxonomy): domain Bacteria; phylum Bacillota_I; class Bacilli_A; order RF39; family UBA660; genus CAOJZR01. The sequence goes on from CAOJZR010000016.1 coordinate 3,079, forward strand.
AGAAGCTAAATTGAACGTAGAGGCTGAAGTTGAATATCAGCCAAGTGAAGAAATCGCTGAAGGCCTTGTTATTTCAACTAATCCTGAAGCTAATCGAACGGTTAGTATTAATACAACTGTTAAATTAATTGTCTCTAGTGGTAGTGAATCATTTGAGTTAGAAGATTATGCTTCTAAAGCTGATAAAAAGTATGATTATGTTGAACAAATACTTAAAAGTAAAGGCTTAATAGTTACGTATGACGAAATAGAAGTCGAAGATCGAAGCAAACAGAAAAAAAATATTGTTGTTAAACAAAGTATTGAACCAGGTACAAAAGTTAAAGCAGGAGATACCATCATTTTATATATTCCAATTATAACTTATCCTGATTTTACAGATGGAAATTGGACTGTTACCCAAGTTGAAGATTTCTGTGCAGAAAATGGAGTGGAAGTAGTAGTCGAAGAAAAGATAAGTGATAAACCAGAAGGAACAATTATTGAACAAAACCGTAAAGATGGGGTTAAAGTGATTGCTAATACAACCTTAAAAATATATATTGCTAAAAAGAAGCCTGTTCAACCACCTGTAGATAAAGAAGATAATGATGATGAAACTCCAACCAAACCTGGTGATGGTACTAATAAACCAGAAGAAGGTAATACAAACGAATAATGACAGGCCGTATAATAAAAACAATTAGTAATGAATATACAGTTTTGGTTGATGATAAAGAATATAAGTGTAAAGCTAGAGGTGTGTTTAAAAATCAAAATATCACACCTTTAGCTGGTGATATAGTTGATATTACAGATGATTTAGTAATTAATAATATCCATAAAAGAAAAAATGAATTAATCCGTCCAAGCATCAGCAATGTTGATCAGGCTTTTATTATAACAAGTGTAAAAGCGCCAAAATTCCTAACTGATTTATTAGATAAGTTATTAGTAGTTTTAGAATTTAATAATATTAAGCCTATTATTTGTTTTACTAAACTTGATTTACTAAACAAAGAAGAGTTAGATGTGATAAATAAATATATTAATTATTATAAACAATTGTATGATGTTTATAATAACCAAGAAATTGATGAGGTTAAAAACTGTTTTAAAGATAAGGTAACTGTTCTAACTGGTCAAAGTGGAGCGGGTAAATCCACTTTATTAAATAAATTAGATGATAAATTAAATATAAAAACAGGTGCTATTTCTTTAAAATTAGATAGAGGTAAAAATACCACTACATGTGTTAGCTTACTTTCACTTTGTGATGGTTTAATAGCTGATACCCCTGGTTTTACAGCTTTATCACTAAATACTTTATCTAAAACAGCTATTCGTGATAATTTCAAAGAATTTAACCTATATAAAGAAAATTGTGAATATCGTGACTGTATGCATGATAAAGAAACCAATTGTGAAATAAAAAGACGCGTTGAAACAGGTGAAATATTAACTACTAGATATTATAATTATTTGAATTTTATAAAGAATTAGGGGTGAATTTATGAAAATTTCGGCTTCCCTGTTAGCTATAAGAAATAATATAGTAGAAGAAGTAAAGAAATTAGAAAAAGAAAATATTCCTTTTTTTCATCTAGATATAATGGATGGAAAATTTGTCAAAAATAAGACATGGACAGTAAGAGAATTAGCAACTATTTTAGACGGAACAACCAAAATAAGAGATATGCATCTAATGGTTAAAGACGTGTGTAAGTATGTTGATGAGTATTTGTGCTTAAAACCACGAATTATAACGTTTCATCTAGAAGCCGTTGATGATATTGAGAAAACGATTAATTATATAAAAAAATATAATATTAAAGTAGGGATAGCACTTAATCCTGAAACAAATCTTGATTTGTTATTACCATATTTAAAAAAAATCGACCTTGTTTTAGTTATGACAGTTGAACCAGGTGCAAGTGGCAAACCATTTATAAAACGAGCAGCTAATAAAATAAATGAGCTAAAAGTTTTAAGAGACTATAATAAGTATCACTATTTAATTGAAGTAGATGGTGGGCTTAACCCTAAAACCATTAGTTATGTAAAAAAGGCTGATATTTTTGTTGTTGGTTCCTACCTTATGAATACAGATAATTATCAAAAAAATATTGAGAATCTAGAAAAGGTGATATAATGCAACTATTAGATGATTTAAATATTAAAGTCAATAATGAAAAACTTTATATAAATGCCCTTACTCATACATCATATGCTAATGAAAATAATACCAAAAGTTATGAGCGATTAGAGTACTTAGGTGATGCAGTATTAGAACTTATTATAAGTGAATATTTATATAAAAATACAGAACATCATGAAGGTGAAATGACCAAACTTCGAAGTCATTATGTTTGTGAAAATGCTTTGTATGAATATTCACTTAGATTACATCTAAATGATTACCTTTTACTTGGTAAAGGCGAATATGAAAGTGGTGGTAAATATCGCAAAGCAATTGTTGCAGATATATTTGAAGCTTTCATTGGAGCTATGTTTTTAGATCTTGGAATTGAAGAAGTAAAGGCATTTATTTATAAACATATTATTCCTTTAATTGAAAGACATGAAATAGATTTTTTTAGTGATTATAAATCTATTTTACAAGAATATGTGCAAACTGATAAAAGAAGTTTAGAATATGTTTTGATAGATGAAAGTGGTCCTTCCCATGATAAACGTTTTACAATTGATGTTAAAATAGATGAAATTACATATGGTCGTGGGATTGCACATAGTAAAAAAGAGGCTGAGCAGTTAGCTGCAAAAGATGCCTTAAAAAAAGCACAAAATATTTAAACAAAAAAGAGTTGTCAAAAAATTAAAAACATAGTACAATAAATACAGAAAGAGGGATTATATGGGAAGAGCTTATGAAGTTAGAAAAGCAAGTATTCAAAAAACAGGTGCTGCTAAAGCGAAACTTTATTCTATGTATGCTCGTGAGATATATCAAAGTGCTAAAACAGGTGGAGTTAGTACAGATAGTAATTTAACTTTAAAGCACCTAGTTGAACGTGCTAAAAAAGAACAGGTTCCATCAGACATTATAAAACGAGCAATAGACAAAGTAAGTAGTGGCGTTTTAGAAAATTACACAAGTGTTCGTTATGAGGCTTTTGGACCTGGAGGTGCAACATTAATAATTGAAGGATTAACTGATAATGTTAATCGTATTTTAAGTGATATTCGTACTGCCTTAAATAAAACAGGAGGAAAATTAGGTAATAATGGTAGTGTTAGTTATAACTATGATAATTTAGCTATTTTAAGTTTTAAAGGAACTGATGTAGAAGCAGTAATTGATGCCTTAATTGAAAAGGATATTGAAGTTATTGATGTAGAAGAAGATGATGGAAATATCGTTGTTTATGGCTTACCTAATAGTCTATATCAAATGAAAGAAGTGCTTTTAAACAAATATTCTGATATTAATTTTGATATTGAAGAAATAACAATGCTCCCAAAAGAAAAAATCACCTTAAGTGGTGATGATTTAAGTAATTTTACCAAAATGTTATCAATGCTTGAAGAATCAGAAGATATCCAAAATATATATCATAATGTTAATTTATGATTCTAATTTAAATAATGTATCTAATCCAACATTTAAAACTTTTGATATTTTAAGCATTGTGGTAAGTGATACATTTTTAAATTCTTTACCCGATTCTATTTGTTTAATATAAGAAATACTAAGATCAGCTGCTTCAGCAAGTTGTTCTTGAGTAAAACCTAAACGTTTACGATAATATCTAATATTATTACTTAAAACTGTATACTGCGTGAATAAATCTTTGTTACCTAACATAATTCTTTCTCCTAACTGGTAAATATTTCCAATACCATTTTCTCACATATTGGAAACAAAATCAGTACACTAATAGTGTATTTTATAAAAAATATGATATAATATATTCATTGGAGGTAGTATATGTATAAAAAATTAAAAGAACTTAGACAAGAAAAACGTTACACAACACAAAAGATGGGAGAAAAATTAGGCATAAGCAAAGCATTTTATTGTCAAATTGAAAATGGTAAACGAAGACTTTCTTATGATATGGCTATTCGTATAGCAGCTATATTTAGAGTAAGACCTGATACTATTTTTTATGACGATTATATGAATGGTCAACAGTAGGATGTGTTAGTAACCAAGAATTATGTTTAAGGTATTAATATTAAGTTATTAAATAACTAATATTAAATTAAGAACTAGTGAATAGTTCTTTTTTAATAAATATTTTAAACTACTTAGTTTATTCTTTAATTTATATGACTAATGTGCTAAAATAATATTAATTGAAAGGAGTGTAAAATGGATACATGTTTAATGCCTGCTGATTGTTTTGTGACTATTAGCAAAGCTGATTTAAGTGACCATAATCGTTCTATTTTAACCATTTTATATCAACCTATTATTGGTAGTATAGCAATTAGTCTTTATTTTACTTTGTGGAGTTATATAGATGAAGTGTCTTCAATTTCATTATCACATCATACATTAATGAACAATATGCACCTCTCATTAGACCAAATAAAAGATGCGCGAATTAAACTTGAAGCAATGGGTCTTATAAAAACCTATTTAAAAAATGAAAGTATAAATAGTTATGTCTATCTTTTATATCCACCATTAGAAGCTTATAAATTTCTAAACAACCCCATTTTAAATACCACTCTTTATAATAATGTTGGTAGAAGGGAATATGAACGAATTATTAAACACTTTAAAGAACCTAATATAAATTTAAAAGGATACTATGATGTTAGTTCAAAATTCAATGATGTTTTTGAATCAAGAGTTGATGATAATATCATTACTACACAGATAAAAGAAAATACACCTAATGATATTATGTTTAAACCTAATATTGATTTAAATAATGTGTTGTCATTTATTCCAAGTGATATTTTAGATTCTAAGAGTTTGATTCCTAGTATAAAAGAGTTAATTTATAAAATAGCATTTATATATAATTATAGCGATGAACAGATAAGTGAAATAATAAGAAATTCGGTTGATATTAGTCATCATATAGATAAAGAAAAATTAAAGCAAAATGCGCGCAAGTTTTATAAATTTGAACATTTAGGTAAATTGCCAACCCTAGCTTATAAAAATCAACCAGAATATTTAAGAAAAAAAACATTGGACACATCTTTAAAAGCTAAAATGATATATACTTTTGATACTACTTCACCATATGAATTTTTATATAGCAAAAATGGTAATAAGCCAAGTAAAAATGATATAAAAGTTTTAGAAATGCTGATTTTAGACTTTCAGTTTCCTCCAGGGGTTGTTAATGTTTTAATTGATTACATTTTAAGAATTAATAATAAGTCTTTAGCTTTACCATATGTAAATGCAATCGCTAGTCAGTGGAAACGTAATAATATTTTAACAGTTGAAGATGCTATGAATTTTGCTAGTAATGAATATAATAAAAAGAAGACAAATACTAAATATAAAAAGATAACTAAAAAGCCAGATTGGTTTGATGAAGTAATAACAGAAAATACTGCAACAGCAGAGGAAATAAAAAATTTTGAAGAAAGTCTAAAATAGTGATTTTATGGAGGATGTATGCAAAAAATAGAAGAAAAACTAAATTCTTTTAAGAAACAGGTTAATAAAGAACAATTGCAAAAGGATTTTACACTTGCACTAAAAGATGAGACTTTTAAAATACTTGTTGATCGTTTAGCTTTAGATGACGATATTGCTATCAATTATACCTCTTCTTTAGAGGATAGTGCACGTGAATATAAAAATTGCTTAAAATGTAAAAATTTGCTTAGTTGTAAAAATAAAGTGGAAGGCTATGTCTATTTCCCTAAAAAAAACAATCAAAAGTTGGAATTTATCTATAAAGCGTGCAAATATAAAGAAAAATTAGATAAAAAAACCAAACATTTAAAAAATGTTAATTTAATGTTTGCAACTAAAGATCTTCTTTTAGCTTCTATGGATGAAATTATTAAAACTGATAAAAACCGTTTTGCGACTATTAAATGGTTATATGATTTTAAAAAAAATTAT
>CAOJZR010000017.1 GCA_948466105.1 uncultured Bacillota bacterium
TAAAAGCTATACTAGAACTGTATACCCCCCCCCCAGTATGGACTATTTGCAAACACATTGTTATTTTTACTCTTTATTTTCATACAATCAACAACTCCTTTGTATTTTATTATCATTTACTATTTACAGTCTATCATAAATCACAAAAAAAAGAAATATAATTTTTTATAAATCTTTTCTAATACTCAATTTTAAAAATAAATTAGAATATAATTATAAATCAATTTTATATTTATCTATTAAACTTTCCATTATTCCTTTATTTAATTTAACAATAAAATGTGTATTATCATATACATTACTTTTATCAACATTATCTAAAAAAGCCTCATAAGGAATAGTACCTGTTAATTTTTCATCAATAACAAAAGCAATATTCCAACTATCAACTTTAATATCATCATTCATAAATATATGTGCTTCATATGGAAGAACAGAAGGTATATCTTGTGTTAAGACATAAACACCAAAAATAGTATTATCATTACGCTTATAAATATTAGCTTTAGCATAATACACATCCATAGATTGGCAATCATACATAAAAGATCCTAGTTTATTTAAATCACCATTTATTTTCATCAATTCTTCTTTACCAAGAGCAATTGGATTTAAGGCCCCAAATAAATATATATTTTTATACTTATCATTATTAATATCTGTTATCATTTGGTTTAATGTATCTTTACTTAATTTAATATCTTCTTCTATGTATTTAGAGATTTTATCAAAAGTAGCATCATTATTTTCCCTTATGAAAGTCTTAATATGCAATTTATTACATATAAATTGTACATACTCATAAAAAAAGTTAATTTCTTCTTCACTAGTTGGTATAGGAAGACTAAGATTTATAGTATCATCTTTTATTGATAATTCATATCCTCTACTATAATTACATTCATTAAAAACAACCATATAATTGCCACTTTTATTTTCTACTAATCGATAAGCATCGTCCATAACACCATAACGCATATTTTCAAAAATAATATCTTGAATTGTTATATTTTTTTTAAAAATCTTCTTATTTTTTATTGTAATATCAATAGCCATAATATATCTCCTTTGCTAATTCAATTATAACATTAAATTATTATAATTTTATACTTTTTTATATAAAACTATAATAATCACAACAAAAAGAAAAAGAGGAAATCCTCTTTTAGCAAAATATAAAAGTACCTAAAATGATAGCTAATAGTATATATAAAATTAATATAATTAAATATCCTAAATTGCCATCATTTTTGCAAGTAATATTGCTTTTTTCATTGCAACATTCCATACTTTTCCCCCTTACTTTTTAGGTTAAAGGCTTAGATATAAGCTCCAAGTATGATTATTAAAAGAATAAATAATACTAAAACGATTGCAGCGCCGCTTACTCCTGAGTTATACATATAAATCATCCTCCTTTTTGTCTTTTCACATTATTTTATGGAATTTATCAAATTATGTGATTACTTCTAACTAAATTATTGTTTTTTTTTGTTTTTTTTGTTATTATATATGCGTAGGCTTAAGTTAATATAGCTAAATGAAAGGATGAAGTCAATGAAACAAAAATTATTATTAGCCTTTTCGCTAATACTTATTTTAACAAGTACTGGTTGTGGTAGTAAAATACCTAAACTTCAAAATGGTGAAGAAACTGTAGCTACTTTAGAAGGCAAAAGTATCTCCGCTGAAGAGCTTTATAAAAAATTAAAACAAGAAGGTGGAACTAGCGTTCTAATTGACATGGTTGATAGTTATATCAGTGATAAAGAAATCAGTGATAGTGAAGAAATTACCAATTATGTTAATACTCAATACGAACAAGCTAAAACATATTATGAATCATATTTAAATCAAAAATTTGATGACATTTTAAAATCTAGTGGCTTTAATAGTACTGATGATTATAAAGAATACATAAAAAAATCATACAAAAAGCAACTATTAATTGAGAAATATGTTAAAGAAAATGTAAGTAAAGATGAGATAAATGATTACTATGAAAAAAGCGTTTTTGCTCCTATCACAGTTAAATATATTCTTGTTGAAACAGAAACTAAAGAAGATATGACTGAGGATGACAAAAAAGCTGCTAAAGAAAAAGCTTTAGAAAAAGCTAAAAATATTATTAAAGAAATTCAAGAAGGTAAAAAGACATTCGATGAAGCTTTAGAAGAATATTCAAAAGATACTAGTGATGCAGTTACCATTGAATATACAACTGATATCGATGCAGCCTTCTTAAAAGAAGCTAAAGGTTTAAGTATTGGTAAATACTCTACAACACCAATTGAAAGTGAATATGGTTACAATATCATTTATAAAGAAAGTATTGGTGAAAAACCTAGTTTAGATAGTATTAAGGAAAATATTATTGAAACGATTGCTACTAATAAATTAAGTGCTGATCAAGATTCAAAACTTGCAAATCAAACACTTGTTAAAATAAGAAAAAAATACAAACTAGATGTAATCGATACTGATATTAATGAATTATATAAAAAAGCTATTAAAGATTATGAATAAACTTTAATAGTTTTTTTATTTAGTATTAGTTTGTACTTCTTTTTTATCGACAAGAATGTTGTAACAATCAGTAACGCTTTTAATCCAATGTTTATTAAGTTTATAGATATCATGCATATCATCAAGTGGACAATATTCTTTTTGAATAGCAATAATTTGATCCTCAGCATTATCAATTTGACAAATATTATTATCAACAAAATAGCGATATTCTAATTGAAGTGCACACTCTAAAATACCTTCTGCGGGATTATCAAAATTCCAATACTTTCCATCACCTTTTCTAATACCAGCTGGATTATTATAATTAAAGAAAACATTTGAGGTATAATTACCTGATTCATGATTTTGAATAGCTTGGCATAACAACGGATTCAAATTATCTAAAAGGAAACAAACCTTTTGCGTAAATTCCTCATAACTAACATCTAATTTATAGCTCGTATTTACTGTTAATTCATCATTTTTAAAACCAATTATATGTCTTACAAAAACTAAAATACCAAGTTCACTAGAACTATAAGTTCTTTCTTGTTTACATACTTTGGTTCCTTTAATTTGATTATATTTAATCCACTCTTGATTTGTAAAATTATCTGTTAGTTGACATGCTTTTTGATAGACTAATTCTTCATCAACCTGATAAATTGCACAATACTTTTTAAATATCCTCTTTATATTAAGATTGTTTGCTACACTATCATTCCCAATTGCTAATTGATTGATGATTTCAGAGCTTTGTTTATCTTTATTACTTTTTTCTGCCATAACTGTATCTGCATAATTTAAAATTGTTAAATCGATTTTCTTTTCTTGAGCATTTGTCTCCTCATATAAATGATCATGAGAAGATGCTTCTGATGGTTTATTAGTTAATAATAAACATCCTGATGCAAACCATATAATACCTGTACCTATATATAATGTCTTTTTATATTTTCTTAAAAAAGAATTGACTTTTTTTAGTTCACCTGATTCTATTGTCATTTGTTCACGTTTTAAAACATAATCTTGCTTTATCATTTTACCACCTCTTTGATACAACAATTATATCATACATTACTATTATACCAAATTTTTTTATAAAAAAACAAAAACTGTTATAAAATAACAGTTTTCTAAATATTTTCTTCTCTTATTGCTTCTAAAATGTTTTCTTTTTTTATTTTATTGCTTGCATACATCATTGATAGTAAAATAATAAGGAAAACCGCAACTATAGCTATTATAATACTTTGATAAGGAATAATCAAACTATTATAAGATACAATATCACTCATTGATAAATGTAATAAAATCGTTATAAGTAAAGCAAACGGAATAGAATAAATAAGTGCTTTAAGACCAACAAATAAGCTCTCAAAGTATAACATTCTGTTAAAGCCCTTAGGTGTCAAACCAACACTTCTTAACATAGCAAATTCTTTCCTTCTAAGCGCAATACTTGTGTTGATAGTATTAAAGACACTTGTTACACCAATTAAGGTGACAAGAACAATAAAGCCATAAACTAAAATATGCAAAACTAACACAAGATTATTCATCATTTTCATTTCTTTTTTAATATTTGTGTAACCGATCTGGTTAAAATCAGTATTATTTTCAATTTTCTGTTCAATCAGTTTATCTAATTTATCATATTTAGGACTTTTGATATAAACTATATGCATATCATTATAATAATTGGTATCATCTGTGAATGTTTTAACATATTGGTCTTGTAAACTCATAGGAATAATAACGATAGGCTCATTATTGCTTGAAAGCTCTAGTTCATACATAGTATCTAGTTTATTGATATAATAGTAGTCTTCTAATTTCGCATAACATTTATATCCTTTTTCTTCTTCATCAAAATAATTACATAAGTTAAATGTTTGATAAGTATTATTGAATTTTGCTACCTCATGTAATTTTCTAGAATTCTTAGTATACACCATTTTTCTATATCTGTTATACATAAGAGGTTTGGGGTCTTTATAATTATTAGCTTTTAAAAGTTGATTATAAAAATTGTCGTCAACAGCTACTATAATAATACCTTTATATCCTTCATATACTTCTGTTTGATTTAATTTGGTATAGTCTTTAGTATAAAGATTATCATAATTAGTATCAGTAATAATATAATACTTTTTAATCTGTTCATATTTTTTTACTTGTTCATGATTTAAGATTTCATTTATACTATCTTTTTTATCAGTATCATAATATAGCGCAATATCATAATCAACTACACCAATATAGTCATCTATTCCTTTAAACATATAATTCATAAGGGATGAAAAGGAAATAAATAACACAATACTTATAAATAGAGCTGCTATAGTAATACGATACTTCTTTTTATTACGTTTCATATTTTTTAACGCAATTTCCCCTTCTACTTTAAAAATAGTTCTTATCCATTTTGGCGTTTTAAGTTTACGATTTTTGATTTTAATGTCATCATTTTGTCTAATAGCTTCAATTGGTGTTATTCTACTTGCTTTATAAGCTGGTAAAAAAGCTGATAATATAATTACAATAATCATAAAAATAATAGGAATAACCATAAAGATAGGATATACACATAATTTTAAAGCAGAATTAAAAGCTTCTGCCATCAATTCATTAATAATATATATAACAGTTCCAATGCCAATAAATGATGATAAAATTCCAAGTGGAATACCAATTAAACCAATAATAAATGCTTCATAAAAAACCGTTTTACGAAGTTGTTTTTTAGTTGCACCAATGCTTGAAAATAACCCAAATTGTTTTTTTCGTTCCATAACAGAAATAGCAAATGAGTTATAGATAACCACTACACAGCCAATAGAAACAAGTGTTAAAACAATGATTAAGGTAAGTGCCATGCTAGATAAAAAATTATCATATCGACTAACACCATTTAAAGCCAATAAAGCATCATTGTATTTTAACTGTTCTGAAGTTGGATCAATACCAATGTTTTTAGCAATAGTTGTTGTAATATCATACGTTTTTTTAACATTTTTGTATTTTACAAAAATATCAATATTACCTTTTTCTTCACTTAACGTTTTAAAAATACTATAGCTAGGTGAAGAATAGTCCTCATAGACACTTCTTTCAACTATACCTACAATGGTATATTCCTTTTCAGCAAATATTTTTAATTCTTCACCTTTTATATAATAAATGCCTAATTCACCTATATCTATCTCTTCACCATCTAAATAACGTTTACCTAATTTTAATTTTAGTTTATCACCAATATTTAGTGTAACCTTATCATTAGTCATAATATTATTTGATATAACAATCTCATTATCAGTAACTGGCATGCGGCCATCTATTAGTTTTAATTGATCTAAATAACCACTACTTGCCTCTACTAATTGAAGATAATCCTTATTTTCTAACCCATTTAATTTAGAATAACCAATTGTTTTAGCATAAAAATAATTACTAACTTGATTATTTTTCGTAATCATTTCTAATTTAGTTCTTTCAATATTTTTAAAAGAAGCATGATAATCACCATTATAAGCAATTGTAGTATCAATTGAATTTTCTCTTACTGTTGATAATAATAAACCAATTCCTACCATTAAAGCTGTTGATAAAATAACACCAATTATTGTTACAATGGTTCTTTTTTTATTCATCTTCAAATGTTTGATTGTAAGTTTGTTTAATATATTCATGCTACCCTCTCATCGTTTACAATTTTACCATCATCAATGGTAATAATTCGATCAGCACTAATAGCTAAATTATAGTCATGGGTTATCATTATAATTGTTTGTTTATATTTTTTATTAGAAAATTTTAATAAATCAATAATATCTTTACTAGCTTTACTATCTAAGTTACCAGTTGGTTCATCTGCTAATAATAAGGCTGGATGATTCATAAGTGCTCTACCAATACTTACTCTTTGCTGTTGACCACCTGATAATTCATTGGGTAAATGATTTACTCTTTGTTGTAAATTGAGTGTTTCAATTAATTCATTTAAATAATCTTCATCAATTTTTTTACCATCTAATAAAATAGGTAAAGTTATATTTTCTTTAACATTTAAAATAGGAATTAAATTATAAAATTGATAAATAAGACCTACTTGTCTTCGACGAAAGATTGCAAGATTGTTTTCATTTAAATGATAAACATCTTCTCCATCAATAATAATTTTACCACTTGTAGGTCTATCAACTCCACCAAGTAAATGTAAAAGTGTTGATTTACCACTTCCACTAGCTCCAACAATAGCAACAAATTCTCCCTTTTCAACGGAAAAACTAATGTCATCTAACGCTTTTACTAAGGTATTTCCTCGACCATAAGTTTTAGTTAAATGTTCTACTTTCAATATTTCCATATTTTTCCTCCTCACAAATTCATTATATTGTATTTATATGACTTTATGGTGACTTTTTTTATGACAGTTTTGTCATCAAATATTACGATAAAATTTCATAATAAAACTTGTTTTATTTGTACTTATACAACTTATTTCTCCATTTTGCATATCAATTATTTTTTTAGTCATATTAAGACCAATACCAATTGACTCTTTATTATGATTTCCCTTATAAAAACGTTTAAAAATATGTGGTAAATCTTTTTTATCGATTGGTAATCCTGTATTAGTTATTACAATACTTGTATAAATGGGATTGGCTTCAGCTGTTATATCTATTTGCCCATTTACAGGTGTATGTTCACAAGCATTTTTAATAACATTAATCAAAGCTTCGCTTGTCCAATTAAAGTCAACAGTTATTTTTAAATCAGGCGGACATTTAGTTATTAAGGTAATATTTTTTAAATCGAGCATTACTTTTAATGGTTCTAAGGATTTATCAATTAGGGAATAGATAGTCACTTGTTCTTTTTTTAATATAACTGTTCCACTATCTAATCTTGACATTTTTAGTAAACTGGTCACTAACCATTCAATTCGTTCCAATTGATTTCTATTTTTTTGTAAAAATTCTTTTCGGGCTTTTATATCAATTGTATCGGTTGCTAAAATATCATTAATAACATACATACTAGTTAAAGGTGTTTTTAGTTGATGTGATATATCCTCTAAGATTTCTTCTAAATATTTTTTATCTTTTTTAGATATATCACTTTGTTCTTTTAATTTGATGGTTACTTTATAAATGTCATTTTTAAGATTGCTTAAATCGCCTTCCTCATACTCTCTTATATCTAATGTATAATTATCGTTTAATATATTATTCATATACTTATCAATTTTACGTAATTTTTTATATTGTTTTTTTATAAAAATGATATATATTAACCATTCTATTAAAAAAACAATTATTGTAAATATTGTAAGCACTAGATATGTCATTTTTTTGTTATAATCACATTTTTTTAAATAATCTAAGCTTTTAATATCAATACCATATTTAGAAAAAAGTGTTAAGTCTGAATTGGTGCTTGTAAATAAATTACTGATTAGTTCAGTTTCTAAATCTGGGTATTTCAAAACAATATTATTTATTATAGAAGCACTTGTTTCTAATAGTTGTTGTTTATATTTCATATATAAATTTCTAGATAATAACATCCCAAAGCTAACACAAAGACATAGGGTAATGGCATTTATTTTAAGTAATGTTTTAATTTCTTTATTTTGTAACAAGATTATCACCTATCTTATAACCAACACCTCTTACAGTTATGATAATTTTAGGATTTTCGATATCATCTATTTTTTCTCTTATACGTTTGATATAAACTGTTAGAGTATTATCATTAACAAACTCCTCATTAACATCCCAAATATCAGCTAGAATTTTTTCTCTTGTAAAAGTGGTATTGGGATTTAAAGCAAGGGTTAAAAGAATTTTATATTCTAAAGCTGTAAGCATAACATCTTTATTATTTCTAAAAACTTTGGCTTGTTTCAAATCGATGGTCACATCAGCTATTTTAATAATATTAGCACTTTCTTTATTAGTTCTACGCAGCACGTTTTTAATACGTGAAACCAACTCTCTAGCTTTAAATGGTTTTGTTATATAATCATCAGCGCCCATATCTAAGCCCATAACAATTGATGTTTCAAGATCATTAGCAGTTAAAAAAATAATTGGTATATCTTTTTGTTGTTTTATTGCTTTAAAGGTTTCAAAACCATTTTGATCAGGCAAATTAATATCTAATAAAATAAGATCAACAGTGTTATTTTTTAAATATTCTAAACTTTCTTTAGCAGTACTTTTATGTATGATATCATATCCTTCTTGACCTAAAAAGTATTTTAATCCTAAAGCAATGGTTTCATCGTCTTCTATAATAAATAACTTCATGTTTATCACCTATTGTTATTATACTATAAATAAGGTTATTTTTAATGACTAAATTGTAAGAAAAAAATACTTTAAAAGTACTTTTAATTAATTTTCTAATACTATAACATTGCGAAAAGTAGCAAAGGATCTACTAATACCAGTATCCTCAATAAAGCTAAAAATACCAGAACCTGTAGTGCAATTATATGATTCTCCTCTACTAACCCATGGACTTGTATTACTAACTATACGTACATAATCATCATACCAACTAGATCTATAACTTTTAACTCCCTTAGAATCCTCAAA
>CAOJZR010000018.1 GCA_948466105.1 uncultured Bacillota bacterium
AATAATCCATATGAAGAAGAAGTTATTGGTAAAGGTAAATACAATGAAAATTCAATTGCTTTACTTCCAAGTTTTATTGGTGATGATAAAGAAGTTGCTGTTAATTATGGCAAAAAAAGAGATATAAATGTTACTGTTAATTATACAACTTCAACTAATTCTAAATATAAAGAAGGTCAAATCATTAACCAAAGCTTACCAAGTGGCATGCCTGTTGAATACATCAGCAAAAACAAAGGTTTCACCATTACTGTTGTTGAAAAAGTCATCAATAATCAAGGAAATAATCAAAATAATTCAACTACTACTAATTTTGACTATACTACTTGTCCACAAAAAGAAAATGTTAATAATGATAAATGTTTACTTGAAAACCTAGTTGGTAATGATATTATCTATTTAAATACATGGGATAAAAAATTTGGTATTACTAGTAATAATATCACCATTACTCGTGTTGTTATTGATGAAGATAGTGATCTTTATGATGAAAATAAAATTGGTAAAATTGTTAAACAAAGCATTGCACCAGGTACATCTATAGCTGATATCACATCCATTACCATTTCTTATATTCCAAACCGTTCAATATCCCAACAACCAGATGATACCAATGATACAGAGAATAACAATGAATAAAAAGGACTATATGAATTTCATATAGTCACTTTTTTTATTCACCAATTTTTGCTACTTCAATTTTTTTATCATTATGAATTAAAACCATTTTATATTTTGTTGGATAACCCAAATCTTTTTCATAGTTAATTGTAATATCTATATAGTACGCATTAGGATCACTTGTATTACTATATTTAAAAAGGTCCTTAGTTATATTATCAATCCCTACTCTTACAACTACAGGAAGTTCTTGTTTACGATCATCATATATATTACTTTCAACATATTTATATAATGTACTTTTAACTAAATTTTCAAAATCATTTCGATATAAACTATATACAAATTGTGTACCACCTATATCATTATTAGTAACCTTGTTATCAATTGTAAACAAATCAGTTATAAATAGTTGCGCTACTAATTTAGCATAATCATCTTCATTATAATCTTTTTCATTTAAAAGTGTTTTTAACTCATTAAATAAATTTTTGTAATAAACTGTTTGATTATCATGTAAAACATAATCAAATGCAATTGTTTCAACAACAGTGTTTTTCTTAGTTTCCTTTTTTTCAGACTTTAAAAATTTTTTTAAAGCAAAAGGCGTTATCACTATAATAATTAAAATAATAATTAATCCAATTAATTTTCTTATCTTTTTTTTACTTATTTTTCTTTTTTTAGCCATCACTTTTCACCCCTTAATATTAATTCAGATTGTTCTTTTTTTCTAATTAGATCATAAACAATAATATCATTAGATACACTTATAAGCCTTTCTGCTTGTTTTTTATATTTTTCAATGTATGCAACACTTGCTTTAAAATCTGGGTCAATAAGTGCCCATTCACCTTTTTGACTATTATAATAAATTTTATCAGTTATGAAACTAGCATCATGAAAAACAACTACATTATCATCAATACTAAAAATATCATGTCCTAAAGCATAAGGACTACCTATTCCGACCATATTACCAAGTGTTGGCAAAACATCATACATCCCCATTACTGATGTTATTTCCCTATTCAAAAGACTATTATCTTTTGAATCTTTAGTCCATATAATAAACGGAACCTTCCGATTTATCTCATAATCATATTCATCAAATTTAACATATCTTGGATCATCTTCTGCTAAAAGATTATCAGTTAAGTAATCATAATTGTAATATCTATTATATTCACTCATTTTTAATTTAGCATCATGATCACCATAAATAACAATCACAGTATTGTCTAAAAGCCCATTTTTTTCTAAATCAGCTAATAACTGCCCAATTGCTTCATCAGCATAATGAACAGATTTAATATAACTTCCCATTTTAGTTTTTTCCAAGTAACGTGCTGTTTTTTGTTCTAAAAGGCCTGTTTGTTCATTAACTGCACTATATTTATAATCAACCGCAAAATTGCTAATTCCTTCAATATCAGTAAATGGTGTATGATTAGTAAGCATAATAAGCGTTCCAAAGAAATGCTCATTATTATTATTTATTTCTTTTATTTTAGGTACAACTTGTTTAAAAAATGATTTATCACTGAGTCCTAAACCAATAACATCATCAATTACAAAATCCTTATTATAATAGTAAAAATCATCATAGCCAAATTCTTTATGCACTACATTACGATTCCAAAATGATCCTTTATTCCCATGCATACTAAAAGTATAATAGCCTTGTTCTTTCATAAGTCTTTGCATTGTAATATATTTTCGATCCCAATAACTTACAAAAACAGTGCCACTTGATGAAGGTAATAAAGAAGTACTTAAAGTAAATTCACTATCACTAGAAGTTCCTACACTTTCTTGAGCATAAAAATTAGAAAAATACAATCCTTCTTTAGCTAATCTATTTAAATTTGGTGTGACTTCTTTATTATTTATCTTTGTATTAATTAAGAAGTTTTGAACACTTTCTGCATGAATCATTAGTATATTCTTGCCTTTAAAAATATTAGTATACATATTATTTTCATCACTATTTTTGGAAGCATAAAATTCTCGAAATTCTCGGTTAGCCTTATCATAACCAAACAGTGGACTAATTTGTGGTGTCACACTTTGAAAAATATCATTTAACTGATAAGTCAAAATACCGAATTTAATAACTATATATTCCCTATTCCACTGTTTTCTAATCCGACTATAATCTGTTGAATTCATTGTACAAATAAAAAGTCCTAATGTTAACATACATATAATAAGACAATTCAAAAAACTATTTTTTGATACTTTTTTACTATTATAATAACTTTGTTTTTTTAAATTAAAATGTATAAACATAAGAAAAGCTATCTGCCAAAAATAAGTAAAATCTTTAAGTTCCATTACATTTTCAATTACCGCATCACTAACATCAATAACTTGTAAAGAAGTAGCTAATAAAGAAACAGAAGTAAAAGAAATATAGTTAGTATAATAAATTGAATTAACAATACAAAGCAAGACAATTACTATTGAAAAAGAAAAATAATATTTAAATCTCTTTTTAGGTTTTATTAAATATCCTATAGAAGCTATTAATATTAAAACTGTGATATCTAATAAAATAGGTCCTACATTAAAATAATTTTTTACAGTTAAAAATCGTAATAAACTAGTATTGACAATTGATGAAAATAAAAAAGACAAAAATAAAACATTATTTTTAACATAGTTTAAAACTTTTAAACGTAGTAAATGAATTAATCGTTTTATTTTTATCAATATTGTCACCTCAATTACTTAAAACATTATAACATTTTTTTTACAACATATCAAATAATGTTATATCAAGTACTAAAAAATTGAAAACCAATGAAATATTAAATGTAATATCTGTAACTAACAATTTTTATTCAAAACAAAACCCTGTCATATACAATAAAATTCTGTTTGATAAATTTTTCTTTAGTTGCTTAATTATAATATATTATCAATACTTATACAAATATTTTTTTTTATAACATAAACATTAATTGAAGGAGGTCCTATGAAAATACTAACATATTTATTTAATCTTTTTTTACCACTTATAGGTGGATTAATAATTAGTATAATAATATCTCCACATATTGATTACAATACATTAATCCTTCCTTCTCTTGCTCCTCCTAAAAATTTGTTTCCCACTATATGGTCCTTACTTTATCTTTTTATGGGATGTTCATACTTATTACTTAACGTATGTAATCAACTAACTATTATAGAAAAAAAAATCTATTATCTGCAATTGTTTATAAATTACATGTGGTCAATCATTTTCTTTTTATGGAAATTAAGACTTCTAGCTATTTTTTGGATTGTTTTTTTAGATTTTATTGTTCTTTATATGCTAATTCGTTTCTATCAAAAAAACAAATTAGCGACTTACCTTAATATACCCTATCTTCTTTGGATTATCTTTGCTACTTACTTGACAATCAGTATATACTTTTTAAATCTATAATGAAAGGAAATTTATGAATAATATATTTTTAGATAAACTCACCAAACAATTTGTAACTATCACACAAACACCACCATTTTTATATCAATTACCAGTTACAAAAGCAAGAGAAAAACTAGAAAAAATACAAAGTAGTCCTGTTTTTAAATACCCCGCTGAAATTATCAAAACATCATTTAAAGCTTCACAAGAAAATATTCCTATATATATAGTCAGTCCACCTAATACCAAAACTAATAAAATTATTTTCTACATTCACGGTGCAGGTTGGACTTATGGTAGCTTCCATACTCATGAAAAATTAGTAAGAGAATTAGCTATTAGAAGTAATGCTCTGCTTATTTTTCCTGAATATACAAAAGCTCCTGAAGCCAAATATCCGACTGCCATTTGGGAGTGCTATCATGTATTATGTAAAATCCCATTACTTTTAAAACATATAGATAAACACATTTGTAGCAAAGAATTAATTGTGGCAGGTGACAGTGTTGGTGGTAATATGGCAACTGTTATGACACTTTTAGCCAAATTTTATAATGGTCCTAAAATTGCCAAACAATTGCTATACTATCCTGTAACCAATGATGATTTTAATACTGAATCATATAATAAATATACTAATGGATGGTATTTATCTAAACAAGCTATGGAATACTTCTTTAATTCCTATGCCCCTAGTGACAAAATGCGTAAGTTAATTACAGTAACCCCTTTAAAAGCATCGCTTAACCAATTACAAAATCTTCCTCGTACTATGATTGTCAATGGTGAAATTGATGTTCTTAGAAGTGATGGAGAAAATTATGCAAATAAATTAATGCAAGCTGGCGTAGATGTAACACAAATTGTTATTAAAGGTACTATTCATGACTTTGTTATGCTAAATAGTCTAGATAAAACAAGTGCTTGTCGAATAGCTATGGATGCTTCTATTGCTTGGATCAATAGAAATTATTAAAAAAACGTTTCTTAGAAACGCTTAATTTAATCTATATCTTTTTTCCATAATCCATGTTTATTACAATATGCATATAAAACGCCAGATGTAACATTGTCAAAAACCCATTTAGCTTCCTCGTTTGGCTTAAAGTAAACAAATCTTTCTTCATTAGATGTGCATAGACAAAGCCATTCAATAAAATGATTAGAATCCATGACATGATTAACTGTAACATAAAGTTTATCATCTTTTATTTCAAAAACGGGTGTATGTTTTTCTTTAGCTGCTTCTAAATCACAAGTGACTACTCCACATGTATTGCCACAACACATAATTTCATCAACATCACCCATAACTTTATAAACTGCACCACATATTTCACATTTTTTTAAAATTAAATTTCTCATAAAATCTCCTTATATTTTAAACATTCTTCATCAAGCGCAGCAACTAAAGCTAAAGCTTTTTCAAAAGAAGCTAATCTAATTCCACTAGCAAACGCATGACCACCACCGCCAAAATTGCTTACAACCTCATTTATTACTGGTCCTCTGGAACGAATTGAACCTCTAATTTGATTAGTATTATGATCAAAAGAAAATACTGCCCAAACTAAAACCTCTTCAATAAAATCAAAATTATTAACAAAATTGCCAGCTGTTGCTGCATCAACATCATGCTCATTTAAGGTAGCCTCATCTAAATTAATATAGGCAACCCCATTGGTAGTAATATCCATATTACTAGCAACAAAACCTTGAAAACGAACTTCTTTCAAAGGTTTTAAATATAAATTTAAATATAATTTAGTAAAATCAATTTTCGTTTCTTTAATAAGTCTTGATGCCACATCAAATGTTTTAACTGTTGTATAATTGTGTAAAAAACGATTGGTATCTGAAACAATTCCCATATATAATTTACTTGCAATCTCTTTAGATAATTTAAATGATGTATTAAAAATCAATTCAGCAATCATTTGACAAGTTGAAGAGGCAGAATCATCAATAATCTCTATATCACAAAATTTTTCAATAAAAGGATGATGATCTATTTTAATTGAATAATGAAAAGCTGAAGGTAAAGCTCCATCAACTCTTTTTAAATCTGGTGTATCTAAAACAATTAACAAAGCAGATGAAGTGTCTTCACATATCTTATCTAATGAGCCTATATAACGAAATTTAGAAGCTGGTGTTCCCACTACATAAACTTTTTTTTGAGGAAATTTTTCTAAAATAGCTTCTTTTAAAGAAAGAGTACTACATAAAGCATCAGGATCAGCTCCTATATGACGCGCAATTACAATTACTTTATATTTTTTTATGATTTTATAAATTTTTTGATAGTTTTTTTTCATATTGTCACTTCTCAATTAATTCATAAGTATCACGAGCAATCATAAGTTCTTCGTTAGTTGGAATTACATAACAAGGAACACTAGAATCTTCTTTGGTAATAACCCCTTCCTTGCCAAAACGCATATTATCATTAGCTTCATAATCAAGTTTAAGTCCTAAACAAGCTAAACGTTTAATAATCATATTTCTAACATGTGGTGAATTCTCTCCTACACCTGCAGTAAAACAAATCGCATCAACTCCACCTAGTTCAACATAATATTTTGCAATATAACCAACAACAGAATTAACAAATAAATAATGTGCCATAATAGCTTTTTTATCCTTAACACTTATTTTAGCTTCAATGTCACGAAAATCGCTACTTACTTCACTTATTCCTAACATACCACTTTGTTTATTTAAAATCTTATCAATCTCATCAATTGTCATTCCTGTTTTCTTCATCATATATGGAATAATACTATAATCAATATCCCCACTACGTGACCCCATAACAATTCCAGCATTAGGTGTAAATCCCATACTTGTATCAATACAATGACCATCACGAACTGCACTTATACTGCCACCATTTCCTAAATGACAAACAATTATATTACAATATTTTTTATCTAAAATTTCACTTATACGTTTTGAAACATATTTATGACTAAGACCATGAAAACCATATTTACGTACATTATATTTTTCATACCATTCATTAGGAACAGCATATAAAAATCTTTCTTCATCCATTGTTTGATGAAAAGCTGTATCAAAACAACCTACTTCAATAGCATCAGGAACCATTTTAATGAACGATTTAACGCCACTAATATTAGCAGGATTATGAAGCGGAGCTAAACTTGAAAGATTTGTTACTGTATTTATAACCTCATCATCTATCACAACCGAACTTGAATATTTATCACCACCATGAACAATGCGATGGCCAATTCCTTTTATTTCAGCTAATGATTTAATAACTCCATAATTAACTAATTCTTTAATTAAAATATTAACTGCTTCTTCATGATTGGCTAAAAGAGCCTCTTTTTTTTCTTTTGCCCCATCTATATTAATTGTATAAAAACTATCATTAAGTCCAATACGTTCAAATGTACCTTTTATAATAACTTGTTCCTCAGGCATCTCAAACATTTGGAATTTAAGTGAAGAACTACCAGCATTAACTGCTAAAATTTTCATAATTTTTTCCTCCTATAAATTATATTCGACTATTTCACAATTGCTAACTTTAAACACATTAGGATTCTCACCAGTTATAATATAATTAAGCGCTTTTAAAATTGGATGATGGGTTACAACTAAAATAGTTTTATCACTATACTCTTCTTTTAAATCATCTAAAAAAGATAATAATCGTTTTTTTACATCGCGTGCAAGTTCCATTTCATAAAGGGCTCTATCAGCTTCAAAATCCCATAAAGCACTATAATCAATATTTCTATTTTCCCTTCCCTGAATCAAGCCCTGAAAGCGTTCTTTTAAACGATTGTCGATTTTAACTTCAATCTTATTATCACAAATGATTGAAGCGGTTTTTAAAGCTCGTTTCAAAGGTGAAGTAAAACAAATATCAATATTTATGTTTTTTAAAATATCTTTTGTATTCAATGCTTGACTAATGCCTTCAGCATTTAAAACAGTATCTATTGTTCCTTGCACAATATGCTTTTTATTATAATCAGTTTGTCCATGTCTAACAGCTAACAACTTCATTCTAATCTTCCTTTTCAATTGGTTTTAATAGTGGAAATAAAATATTATCTCGTATATTAGAAGTATTAGTCAATACTTGAATAACACGATCAATTCCCATTCCCCAACCAGATATTGGTGGCATTCCATATTCCATGGCTTCAATATAATCATAATCCATAACCATTGCTTCATCATCACCACCAGCATTTAATTTGGCTTGTTCTAATAAACGTTTTTCTTGCTCAATTGGATCTACTAATTCTGAGTAAGCATTGACAATTTCGGCACCATTTATAACTAACTGAAAACGATCAGTTTTATTTTTACACTCATCATTAGCTCGTGCTAAAGGTGATAGTTCAATTGGATGATCAACTAAAAAAACAGGTTCAATCATGAAAGGACGTGCAACTTTTTTATACAATAAATCAACTAATTTCCCAAATCCAATTGTCTTAATATCCTCGTCAGTTTCAAGACTAATTTTCTTTTCTGCCATTATTTTTAATAAAGCTTCTTTAGTATTATATACATCAATATCTATATCAACATATTTTTGAATTAAATCCCTAAATGATACCTTATCCCATTTTTTACTAAAATCAACTTCATTATCACCTATTTGGATTACTAAACTACCATAAAC
>CAOJZR010000019.1 GCA_948466105.1 uncultured Bacillota bacterium
GTTTTTAGGACTATCGATATATGATGATATACCAAATTATTCAACATGGAGTCAATTGTAAGGAACAACATGGACTCCGCTTTACTAGAGTTCGTGGACTAGTCAAAAATGATCAAAATGCCACGATGATTTTTGCGTGTTATAATTTAAAGAAAATGGCAAATTTGAGATGGAAAAATCATCCGAATGTGTCCAATATTCTGATTATTTTTATAGATATTCTTCATTTCATAAAAAACTACATTAAAAAAGTGATATATTCATTTTGAATATACCACTTTGTCAACAACCTGAGCGACTTTTTATAAGTCGTTTTCTATTTAAACTCAAAATAACTTGAGTAAAAAGCAAATTGGTAGTCTGTACGGGGTTCGAACCCGTGTATACGAGCTTGAGAGGCGCGCGTGTTTAACCACTTCACCAACAGACCAATTAAGACAATATTATCTTAACATGAAACTTATTTTTTGACAATAGCTTTATTAATATTCATATAAAAAAGTTTAATTAAGTCTACTTATTAAACTTATTATATCATCAACTTTTTCCTTAGATGAAATCATGTTATTTAAATTAGTCACTAAATATTCACCTAAAACTTTATTGCCTATACTCTTTAAAGATTTATTAATAGCAGATATTTGATTTAATATGTCTGAACAATATCGATCATCAGTTATCATTCCCATAATACCTCTTACTTGACCCTCAATTATTTTTAAACGTTTAATTAAATATTCTTTATCTTCCTCTGTTCTATATTTTGTTACATCTTTTACTAACTCCATTTATATTCACCTTAAGCTAATTATACACACCAAAGACGTAATAGTCAACAACCTCATTTTTTTAAATTAATTAAACTTTTTCTACTTTTTCATAATCATTCATATTCCATAACTCTTATATCTATATATTTTGTCACCAAATATTTAACAATCAACAAAAATTTTTTAAAGCTTTAAAATAAATAAACTTAACATATAAAAAACTGATATTTATAAGTATTATTTATAAATATCAGTTTTTGCAAATAAGTTGCCCATAATCTATTTAATATATCAATTATGTACTTTAGATTGATTTAAGTTTTTTTAATCTTTTAAAGCTTTAAACATTTTCTTCCATAACCCTTTAGAAGAATAGTTTAAAATACCAACTTTATAAATTTTCAAACCATATTTAATAAGTAAAGTATTAACAACTATCATTATTATAATAGCAATACTTACTTCAATAACTCCAATTTGCCCAATAATTAAAAGCGAAGGCGCTAAAATAGCTGAAATAAGTGGTACAAACGCAAAGAATTTAATAAATAATGCACCATCAAAAACACCAGCCATAATAGACAAATAATACCCAATTAACGAAATAATAATAATTGGTGTTTGTAATTGTTGAAAATCCTCTGTATTAGTTGTCATTGAAGCTAAAATACCTGCTAAAAGTGAATAAGCAAGGAATGTTAATAACATAAGAACTAGTGTTAAAGGAACAACATAGATAAGTTTACTGCCTAAGCCACTTGCTAAAACTGTATTAATCACCCCACCAAACTCATCAATAACGCCATTCGTAATAGAAGCGCCACCAATAATATTGCGAACAAGAAAACCAACAACAACAAAGCAAACAAGCAACATTCCTTGAATTAATACAAAAAGATTACCAGCTATTACTTTAGCAAAAAAGTGAGTTTTGGGAGAAACATTAGAAATAATAATTTCCATTCCTCTTGTTGTCTTTTCATCATTAACCTCAGCTCCAATCATCTGTACTAAAAATAAGGTTAGCATAAAAAACGGTAAAATAATAACAGGAAAAACAGTTGACATAATCATTGATGTTGCTTCATCTTCTGATTTCTCATTTTCATCTAAAATAACTCTTGCAATATTAATTGGTTCATAGATTTTATTTATTTCTTCCATTGAAATCTTAGAATCTAAAATCGCCAAACTAACTTTTGTATTAGTAAGTGCATTAGATATAACTTGATAATCAAGCGTATCAATAAAATTTTGACTTGTAATAGTTGCTTCTAAAACATTAGCCTTTTTCTCAAGAACAATTACAAGTGCTTTCTTTTTTTCTTCTTTAATAAGATCCTCTGCTGTTTTATCTTCTTTATAATTAATTAATTCATAGCCAAACTCTTCATCATTCGTCAAATTAAAACTATTTGCTTGCATTTGATTAGAAAAAATATCAAAACTATCAGCTTTATCAACGACATATATTTTCATAGTATCATTAAAATCACCACCAAAAAAAGTAATAATACTATCAATATTTAAAGCTGCAAGAATTACTATAAACAAAATAATATTAGCAGCCATAAACCATTTTGTTTTTATTTTTCTTTTTAAACTAACACTTATTAAATAATTAAGCTTACTTCTCATAATTCTCACCTACTTTAGCAATAAATATCTCATTTAGTGATGGTTCTTCAATTACAAATTTGCTTATGTCACTAGCTTTTGCTACAACCTCAAAAACCTTAGGCGCAACTTCTTCATTTGCAATTTTAACCTCTATCTCATCACCAACATTACTAACACTTAAAACACCATCAACTTGTTTTAGTTTTTCAAGTTCAATATTAGCTTTAATAAAAATATT
Organism: uncultured Bacillota bacterium; assembly: GCA_948466105.1. GTDB lineage: Bacteria > Bacillota_I > Bacilli_A > RF39 > UBA660 > CAOJZR01. The sequence continues at coordinate 2,629 of CAOJZR010000019.1, forward strand.
TTTTTTGCGATACTGTTTTTTAATATCAGCTATTTTTCCTTCTAACACTGTTTTCCCTTTTAATAACACTACTAATTTTTCACAAAATAGTTCAACATGTTCCATACGATGTGAAGAAAAGATAATCATGCTTCCTTTTTGAGCCATTTCAATAATTTCATTTTTAAATAATTCTACATTAATAGGATCCAAACCAGAAAAAGGTTCATCCAAAATTAATAATTTAGGTTCATTTATAATCGCAGTTATAAATTGAATTTTTTGTTGGTTTCCTTTTGATAACTCTTTTATTTTTTTATCCTTATATTCTGAGATATTAAATTTTTCTAATAAAGTTTCTAATCTTTTTATGATAACATCATCTTGCATACCTTTTAAAGTTCCATAAAAAAGACATTGTTCTTTAACAGTTAGCTTAGTAAGTAAACTACGCTCTTCTGTTAAAAAACCTATTTTATCAGTTACATCATAATCAATTTTTTTATCATTCCAAGTTACACTGCCACTACTTGCATCTAAAAGTCCCATAATCATACGAAAGGTAGTCGTTTTACCAGCCCCATTGACACCTAATAAACCAAATATCTCCCCTTCTTTTACTGTAAATGATAAGTTATCTACAGCTAAAAAGTCGCCATAGTACTTTGTTACATTTTCTACTTTTAACATCATATACCTCCCTACTTAAACAATCTCAAAATATCATTATATGTTATTAGCACCATCAACATCATAAGTAAAACAAAACCAATTGAATTAATTGTATTTTCTATTTTGCTATTTAATGGTTTACCTGTTATTTTTTCAATTATTAAAAATAATAAGCGTCCACCATCAAAAGCTGGCAATGGTACTAAATTGACAAAACCAACATTAATACTAATATAAGCTATTAGAAAAAGAATATTTAAAAAACCTGTCTTAGCTGTCTGTCCAACCACTTGATAAATGCCAACTGGACCTGATAGATTATCTAATTGCAATTTACCAGTTACTAAATAGCCAATTATATGTGCCATTTGACTAATTGTAGTTCCTGTTTTAGTAAAAGCATATTTAATTGAACTTAAAAAACCATATTCATATTTATTATCTAAACTAAAACCATATAAGTAATTTTTATCAACTAGAGTAGGATTTATTTCCAATGTTTTCTTACTACCATCACTTTTTTTTACAGTTAACGTGATTTTTTTCCCAATATTTAACTGAAGTTGTAATGTTAATGCATCACTATTACCAACATGTTTACCATTGATACTAGTAATAACATCACCTGCTTCTAAACCTTGATTATATGCATCATAATTTTTATCAACTATTCCAACTTTAGTTTTATTAGTAGGTGCACCATTTATAAGCGCAATTACAAAAAGCAAAACAAACGCTAATAAAAAATTAAAAATAACACCTGCAGTTACTGTTAAAACACGTTTATACCATTTTTTAGATTGAAAACGTTTAGCAACAGGAACATTTTCATCTACTTCAATACTTTCCCCAGCCATGGAAACAAAACCACCAATAGGAAGTAATCTTAAACTATAAACAGTTTCATCGTTCTTTCTTTTTTTTGATAGGATTTTAGGACCCATTCCAATTGAAAATTCATAGACATATATTCCTGATGTTTTAGCAAAAATAAAATGCCCCAATTCATGAATAAAAACAATAATACCTAAAATTAATATAAAATATATAAGTGTCACTTTCTAGCCTCCTTAAATAAATGTAAAAACAAACATATATCCTAATACTACAAACAAAAAACTATCCAATCTATCTAATATCCCTCCATAATTTTTAAAAAGAAATGCAAAATCTTTTTTTTGATAATAATTTTTAATGCTTATAAAAACTAAGCTTCCAAGTTGACTTAATATAGATAAAAATAAGGTAACACATAGTACTTGTGATATAAACATAGCAGGATTAATAATATTCACATAATAAATAGTTGGAATAACAGTTCCAAAAAAAGTACCACCTAGTGTTCCTTCTAATGTTTTACTAGATGTAATATGTGGAACAATTTTATATTTTCCAATCAATGATCCTATAATAAAAGCATATGTATCTGTTAAAAAAGTTATTAAAACAAGATAGATAAGCAAATTAAGATTTATGCTTTTAACTAATATAACAATTGATAACGACATACTTAAAAAAAGAATACTACCGATTAAATAAAACGCATCATTAACACTATAAGTTTCTCTTTTATAAAGAACAGTTGGTATTAGTAACAACATAAAAAGGCAAGCAATTAACCGAATGTCAATTGAATATATATGATTATCATTAACTGAACTAAGAACAATCATAAAAGTCATTATCATATAACTAACAAATTTTATAAAAAGTGGTACATTTTTTTTCGTAGCTTTTAAACATAAAAACTCCCACAGACTTATCATAGCTAAAGCATAAATCAACAAATTAAATAAAACACCTTTGCTTAAAAGAATCATAACACAGAATATTAATAGTAAAAGCGATATTAGTTCTTGTTTTTTCATATAATCCCTCTATCTTTAAATAATTATAATATAAATAAAGATTTTATACAAGAAAAAAATAAAAATTTAAATTAACCCACTTATAACTAAATTTTATTTAATTAAGGTAACCATTAGTTTAATAATAATTAAACTAATGTATTTATAAGTTTCAATATTACAATATAAATAAGGATTGTAGATACAATTTCTATCCTTTTTTTATCTTGATATACCCCCCCCCCAGTATTGACCATTAGCAAACACAACATCTTTATTTAACTTATATTTCACTATCTCACTACTTCTTTCACTACAAACAAGAAATTTACTATCCATATTATACCAAAATTAAAAAAACTGTCAATTGACAGTTAAAAAGCTTCCACATTAATAATTATTTTTTTATTTTCATTCATATAAGAAGCTGCTTGGACTAAAGTTCTAATAGAACTAATATTACGTCCATTTTTTCCAATTACTCTTCCCATATCTTCTTGACTTACAAGCACTTCAATAATAAGTTCATTTTCTTCATCAAAATGTGTAATTGAAATATTATCAGAATCTTTAACTAAACTTTTGATTAAAAACTCTGTTAACGCTACTAATTTCATTATTTACTTTCCTTCTTAGTCATTTTTTGATTATGGAATTTTTCTAAAATACCTTGTTTTTTTAATAATCCTCTTACTGTATCAGTTGGGATTGCACCATTAGTTAACCATCTTAAAGCAGCTTCTTCATTTATCTTTATTTCAGCTGGTTCTAACACTGGATTATAAGTTCCAACATTTTCAATAAATTTACCATCTCTAGGACTTCTTGAATCCGCAGCTACAATACGATAAAATGGTCTTTTTTTTGCTCCCATTCTTTTTAATCTTAATTTAACAGCCATAAAAGCACCTCCATTCGTTTAAGTAATTATAACATACTAAATAATATGTGTCAACCATATAATGTTGACACATATTTTGATTCTTTTATTATTTCTAACTCATAATTTTTAACATCTTAATACCATTAGTAGCTATTCTTATAAATATCTTTCAAGTGATTTTTTATAAAATTTTAATTTTTTAATTGCGCTTTTTTTTCTCGCACTAAGTGTTCCATGTAGAACACCAGAACGTCGACTCATCTCACGTAAACTTACTTTTTCACCATTAAAACCAAAATAAGAAATAATAACCTGTTGTTGATTTTCACTTAATTTTGATTTAACTAATTCTAATAAATCGGCTTTAAGTGTTTCATTTATAACAGTCTCTTCTAAAGAAGTACCATCTGTAAGTGTATCTAGTTTAAAGTCATCAACATCACTTTCCAAACTAATAATTGGATTAAATACTTGGCGTAATTGCTGTAGTTCTTCTACAGATATTCCCATTTTTTCAGCAATTTCTTTATAAGTTGGCTCACGCTTTAATTCAACTTGCAATGAATCTTCAATTTTAATAGATTTTCGACTTTTATCTACTAAATAAGTAGGCAAGTGAACAAGTCGACTGTCGCTATATATTGCATATCTAATAGATTGTTTGATTTTCCAATAAGCATAAGTAGAAAAACAATTGTTCCTATCAGCATCGTATCCATCGACAGCTTTTATTAATCCTTCATTCCCATATTGAATTAAATCCAAAAAATCAACGCCAAGATTATTGTATTTTCTAGCTATGCTAACAACAAGTCTTAAATTACTTTCAATAATTTTTTGTCTAATTCCTATTTCCCCTGTTGCTAATCTTTTAAAAAGTTCAACTTCTTCTTCCTTGGTTAATAATGGATAACGATTAATTTCCCTAAGATAATATTCAGTTGAATCATCGGTATATTCAATATCTTGATTGTCATCTGTTTTGCCTTTATGTAACAATAAGTAATCATAACTATCAATCATTATAGCTAGATTTTCGTTTTCCAAATCATCTAAAACATCTAAATTATAATCTGCTACTACTTTTACAATTTCTAATAATTTAGTACTTGTATTTAATAGCTGAACACAACTATCAACAGTTAATTTATAACCTTCTTCATCACATTATTATAAGTTAAATTAGTGTAATTATCACTATCAATATTCTTTATAATATTATCTATTTTCATATATGCCTCCTCTTTTATAAATGGAATTTCTTAACAAACTTTTCATCCTGATTAAGTTTATTTTTTAATCCCTTTAAAATCTTCTTTTCTCTTTGACCAACTGCCGCTCTTGATATTCCTAAGCTTTCTGAAATAGCTGTTAAAGTTTGTCTTTCATCGCTAATAAAACGATAATATATAATCTTTTTATTTGTATCCGATAAATTCATCAAGGCAGTTATTAATTCGCTAGCTAACAGCTTGGTTATACATTTATCTTCGAAATAACTATTCTCATCTAAAATCGTTTCAATTATCTCTGTTTGACTTTTGCTTAATAAATCATTTAAACTAGCACAACCCTCATCTGCTTTAATTAGTTTTTTTATATAATCAACTGAAACTTCCATACCCAAGGCTATTTCTTCATTAGTTGGTTCCCTACCAAAATCTAAGCAAAATTGTTTTTGGACCTTTTTCATTTTTATAATATCCCAAACTAATATATGAGATATCTTAATCGTTCTACCATTTTTATATATGCCATTTTTTATATAGTTTTCAATCGAAGGAGTTGCATAAGTAGAAAAACAATTGTTCCTATCAACATCGTATCCATCGACAGCTTTTATTAATCCTTCATTTCCATCTTGAATTAAATCTAAAAAGTCAACTCCGAGATTATTATATCTTCTAGCAATGCTAACAACAAGTCTTAAATTACTTTCAATAATTTTTTGTCTAATTCCTATTTCCCCTGCTGCTAATCTTTTAAAAAGTTCAACTTCTTCTTCTCTAGTTAATAATGGATAACGATCAATTTCCCTAAAATAATACCTTAGCGAATCATCGGTATATTCAATATCTCTTACTTCTTCACTATTACAACAATTATCTATCTCAATTTTTTTCATTTAACCCTCCTATTTAAAAAATTTCTGACACAATATTTTCTTCTAAACAAAAGTTATTATTGCATCATTAATCTTCACAAACTTTTTTTGTTTTGTATTATATCATAAATATATATAAAAACAACCTTTTTTATAAATTAATAAAAAAAGTTATAATTTTATTACAATAATAACTTAAAACTAATAGATTAATTTTTGATTTTTTATTTCAATACTAATTCTTTGCACAATTCCTAAAGCCCATGTAAGACAAATCGCAAAAGTTCCACCATAGCTAAGAAAAGGAAGAGGCACTCCTGTTAATGGAATTAAGCCAAGTAAGCCACCTAAATTAACAAAAATATGCATAAATACATATGTTGCAATTCCAAGTGAAATATATTTTCCTCTTAATGTTGCTGCTGATGAGGATATAAATAAAATTCGTCCTAATATAACAACATAAGCAACAAAAATAAGAGAAGCACGTAAAACACCATACTCCTCACCA
>CAOJZR010000020.1 GCA_948466105.1 uncultured Bacillota bacterium
GATGATTTATTTGATTATAAATATGGACCTCTTCCTTATCGCTCTTTAAATCTAGTTTTTGAAAACTATAATTATAATTACTATCAATCAGCAGCTGTTGTTAATTATCCTAATGAAGAAGCTTATACTAGAATAACTGAGTTTAAATATTTAACTAATCAATTAGTTAATAATAACACCACTATTTTAAAAGAGTATCCTTTAAAATATAATTATAAAGATAAGCAAAGTGATCCATATTATGCTATTATAAGCGAAGAAAACAAACAATTGTATAATAAGTATCTTAGTGATGTTAAAGATATTCCTAATTTATATTTATGTGGCAGACTAGCTGAATATAAATATTACAATATGGATGCTGTTATAGCTGCTGCTTTAAAAGTTTATGAAGAAATGGAGAATGCAGATGAATAAAGTTGTTATTTTAGTGGCGACACACAAAAAATATACCTTTCCTGCAAGTGAAATTTATGTTCCAATTCACGTTGGACGAGCAGGTAAACCAGATCTTGGATATTTAGGAGATAATACGAAAGACAACATATCGCTTAAAAATGCTTCTTTTTGTGAATTAACAGCTATGTATTTTGCATGGAAAAACATTGATGCAACTTATATTGGCTTAAATCATTATCGCAGATACTTTACAACCGCTAATTGCATCAAAAGAAAACTTACAAAAGATAAATTTCAACTACTTTTAACCAAAGAACAAATAGAAACCATATTAAAGACACATGATATTATTGTCACTAAAGAAAAAAATCTCTTTTTCTATACAATTAAATCTAAATATAAACAACAACATCATTTGAAAGATTTAATGGCTTGCCGAAGCATAATTGCCTCAAAATATCCTATGTATATAGAATCGTTTGATAAAGTTATGAAAAAACATAAAATGAGTATATGTAATATGTATATAATGAATAAAAAACTATATCATGAGTATTGTACATGGTTGTTTGAAATTCTTTTTACTTTAGAAAAAGATTTAGATATAAGTACTTATACTAAAACACAACAACGCGTTTTTGGTTTCTTAAGTGAACGTTTATTTAATGTATGGTTAGATTATAATAATTTAACTATTAAACATTTACCCATTTTAGCATTAGAGCATGATTCTTTAAAAACCATTTTACAAAAAATCAGTAAGCGTTTAAGAGGGGTGAAAAGCTAATGCCTAGTCATACTTTTGTCGTTTTAGCTTATAAAGTTAGTCCATATCTAGAAGAATGTATAAAATCAACGTTAAATCAAAGCATTAACACAAATGTTGTTATAGCCACATCAACGCCTAATGACTATATCAAAAGTTTAGCTAATAAATATAAACTAGAAATTATTGAAAATAAATCAGGAATGGGAATTGCCCAAGATTTTGATTTTGCTTTAAAAGCAGCAACGACAACTCTTGTAACAATTGCCCATCAAGATGATTATTATGATTATGATTATGTTAAAGAAATGATAAAACATTATAAAAAAAATGCTCTCATTATTTTTTCAAATTACTATGAAATAAGAGATAATCAAAAGGTGATTCATAATCGGAATTTAAAAATCAAAAACATCCTTTTAACTCCTTTAAAAATAAAAGGATTAAATAGTTGTTATTTTATTAAGCGATTAACGCTTTGTTTAGGAGATCCAATTTGTTGTCCAGCTGTAACATTCAACACTTTAAAAATGCCTAAAGAGGTTTTTACTAGTGATTTTAAGTGTAATGTTGATTGGAATGCATGGGAAAAACTTTCTAAAAAGAAAGGCAGTTTTGTTTTAGTAAATAAGCGTTTAATGGGGCATCGTGTTCATAGTGCATCTACAACAACTAAGATGATTAATCAAAATAATGTACGCACAAATGAAGACTATATTATGCTTAAACGTTTTTGGATTACACCTATGGCTAAATTAATTAACCATTTTTATAAGAAAGCTTTAGACAGTAATAATGTTTAGGTATTAAGATTGTGAGGTGTGAAAAGTGAATAATAAAGTTTTAAGAATAGTAGTGCTTGCTACATTAATTATTGTTTTATTTTGTATTCTCTATTTTTCTCTTTATACAAGACAAATAGAAGTCCAACCTAATGATGTTGTTAAAACAATAGAAGCCCTTAAAACAACTCGTAAGCTTAACGACGAGTTAATAACTAATATAAGCTTAAATGATGAACACTTATTATATAATAAAAAATTAAACACATATTTTTATATTGTAGACAATGATATGATAGATAAATATATATATTTAAATACTAAACTAGAAACAGACTATCGAATAAATTATATTATCGATAATCAAGATTATTTAGGCAAAATGCTTTATCATATTGCCATTAATGATGAAGTTAAAGTCTTTATCTATAGCGATGATAGTTATTTTGAAACTAAAATTAAATTTACTAATCTTCCAATTATTAATATAGATACTCCTAATGGTGATATTGATGATATTGAAAGTAATGATAAAACAGCTAAGTTTACACTTTATAGTAAAAACAAAAAAGCTTCTATTATAAATAGTGATACCTATATTAGAATAAGAGGAGGTACAAGTACAATATATCCTAAGAAAAGCTATCGTTTATCTTTATATAAAGAAAATAATGGTGATTTTGAACAAAATAAAATTTCTTTATTAGGAATGCGCAAAGATGAAGATTGGATTTTAGATGCCCTTTATGTTGATTATTCTAAAGTTCGTAATAAATTAGCTAGTGATCTTTGGAACCAAATTAATTCTTATGAATCAACTTCGGTTAATAATGATTTAAATACCGAATTTGTTGAAGTCTATATTAATGAAGAATATAATGGTTTATATGTTTTAAAGGAGCCAGTTGATCAAAAAACTGTACAATTAAATAAAAAGGCTACTAATAGAGGGGTGCTTATCAAAGGGGTTGACTATATTGAAACAGACTTTAGTAAAACCACCAATATTAATAGTGAAGTTTATGGAGCTTATGAACTTAAATATCCTAATAATTTAAAAAATGCATCATATTATTGGAATGTTATTTTAAGTAAAATGCAGCCATATTATGGGAACAAAATAGATACTGATGATGTTATTAATAGTACTTTTGAAGTTGATAACTTAATTGATTATCGTCTTTTAACAGCAATTACTAGAGCAGTTGACAATGTAACTGTTAAAAATATTTATTTGTCTTTAGAGACATCAAGTAAAACTTCTAAAATAGTCCATACCCCATGGGATTTAGATCAAACTTTTAGTTATACTTGGAGCGGTGAGGGAATTACTAAAATAGATGCCAATTATAATAATTATAGTGATTTGTATGTTTTACTATTTGAAGATAATGCACCCATTTATAATAAAAAAGTTAAAAATCGTTATTATGAATTAAGAGAAAAAGTGATAACAGAAGAAAATATCAACCATTTAATTGATGAATATTATCAATCTTTAAAATATGTTTATCATAAAGATAGTGACAAATGGTTAGAATTTAATTTAGAAGATGAATTACAAGCTATAAAAGAGTGGACTAAAAAACGTATTGCTTTTTTAGACCAATATATAGGTGAAATGCATGTATAGACATGAGCTTAAATATTTAATCAATAACTATCAAATAGAGATTTTAAAAATGAATTTAAAAGGCATTATGAGTTTAGATAGCAATTATTTAAATGGTGAATATTTTATTAGGAGTCTATATTTTGATGATTATCATTTTACAAGTTTTAATGAAGTAATAAATGGTATAAGTAAACGCAGTAAATATCGCATTAGATACTATAATTATGATCCAAATTACATAAAACTAGAAAAAAAAGCCAAAGTGAATAATTTAGGGAAAAAAACCTCAGCTTTTTTAACTAAAGAACAAGTTATAGCTTTAATAAAAAATCAAACTTTATTAACTGATGAACCATTAATAAACGAATTAAAAAGTAAAATCCAAACCAAATTATTAAAAGGAGTTGTTATTGTTGATTATCAACGTATTGCTTTTGTTGAAAAAACTTTAAATGTACGTATAACTATTGATTATAATATATCATGCTGTTATAATATAGAAGCTTTTTTTAAACAACAAACTAATAATATCCCTTTATTAGATAAAAATATGGCTATAGTAGAAGTTAAATACGATGCTTTTTTACCAGACTATATAAAGCAGGCCATAAATATTAAAGATTTAGAATTGACATCTTTCTCTAAATATGCAAATGCTATTGCCGTTTTAGATAAAGTCAAAGGAGTAGATAATATATGAGTTTTAATGATATTTTTAAAAAAAATTTTTTAGAGAATTTTACGACTAATATTTCATTATCCTATGTAACTATAACATTAATATTAGCTATAATATTTACTTTTCTTGTCTATTTTGTTTATTATTTTACATGTAATAAAACCATTTATTCAAGAAAATTTAATATCGCAATGAGCTTAATGACTATTGTAACAGCAAGTGTTGTCATGGCTATTCAATCTAATGTTGTGGTTTCACTTGGTATGGTTGGAGCACTTTCAATTGTTAGATATCGTACAGCAATTAAAGAACCAATTGATTTATTGTTCTTATTTTGGGCAATAAGTAATGGAATTATCATTGGTTCAGGCCTTTATTCTATTGCTTTTATTCTAGCTATTGTTATAAGTATCTGTCTTTTGGCTTTTGAATTTTTTCCTAAAGTTAAACGTCCTTACTTATTAGTTATTAATGCAAGCAATATAAGTGTAGAGGAGAAAGTTAATAAAATTTTTCAAGAAGAAAAAATAAAATATGAGATAAAATCACGTAACATTAGTAAAGAAAAAGTAGATATGATTTATATGATAAGTGGAGATATTGTAGAGTTATTATCTAAGATAAACAAATTAAAAGAAGTATATAGCACCAATTTGTTAATGCAAGATAATTAGAGGTGAAGTATGAAAAAAATCACAATTTTGCTTTTACATTTAGGTTATGGCGGTATTGAAAAAACAGTTGCTTCATTATGCACAATGTTGGCTGATGATTATGACATAGAGTTAATTGTTACCTATAAATTAGCTGATAAACCTGCCTTTTTCATTCCTAAACAAGTGCATATCAAGTATTTAATGACTGATTTACAACCTAATAAACAAGCGTTTTTAAAACAGCTAAAACAACTACACATCATAAAATGCTTTAAAGAAGGTCTTAAAAGTTTAAAAATTCTTTATTTAAAAAAACAACTTATGGTTGAGGAAATAAAAAAAATAACAAGTGATGTTATTATTACCACACGCAGTATCCATAATGCATGGGTTGGTAAATACGCTCAAAAAGATATTTTAAAAATTGCATGGGAACATAATTATCCTGATAAAAAATATGGACAAAAAATAGTTAAATCGGTTGAAAATTCAGATTATTTAGTTGTTGTTTCTAATGAACTTAAAAAATATTATAAATCAAAACTTAAACAATGTAAGTGTCTTTTTATTCCTAATGCAATTGATAGTATGCCTGCTTCTTTAGCTAAATTAGATAATAAAAATTTAATAGCTATAGGTCGCTTAGAAGTAGAAAAAGGCTTTATTGATTTAATCAGACTCTTTAAATTAGTTACATTAAAAGAACCAACAGCGCATTTAGATATAATTGGTGATGGATCTTTAAAAAAAGCAATCCAAACAGAAATTGAAAAATTCAATTTAGAAAACAATGTCACATTACACGGCTTTCAAAATAAAAACTATATTAATAACTGTCTTAGTAAAGCTTCTCTTTATGTGATGACATCGTATAAAGAGTCTTTTGGCATTGTTTTACTTGAGGCCATGAGTCATGGTATCCCATGTCTTGCCTATACTAGTGCTAGAGGAGCTGTTGAACTTATTTCTAATAATGTAAATGGTTATTTAATTAAAAATCGTGATAGTGATAAAATGGCTCATAAAATAATTGAACTTTTAAATGATAAAGAAAAAAGAGAAGCTTTAGGTTTAAAAGCTTATAATAAAGCTAGTGCCTATACATTAGATAATGTAAAAAAAGAGTGGGTGAAATTATTAAATGATAAGTAGAATTTTAATCTTAACAATTACCTTATTATTAGCTTTAATAAATACAACAATTGCAAGTATCTTTTTATCTTTTTATCTAATATTCAGTGCTTTTACTTTTTTTTTAAAAACCAAGCGAGTTTTATTTATTGCATCAACAGGTGGGCATCTATCAGAATTATTAGCTTTAAAAAATCTTATTAAGGAAACTGATTATTATCTTATTACTGAAAAAACTAAATCTAATATGGCTTTAAAAGATGAATATCAACATGTTAGCTATTTAGTTTATGGTACTAAAGACCATATTTATAGTTACCCATTTAAATTACTATTTAATACTTTAAAAAGCTTTATTTTATATTTATATCTTAGACCTAATTTTATCATAACAACAGGAGCTCATACTGCAGGACCTATGTGTGTAATTGGGAAAATTTTTAATAGCAAAGTAATCTATATTGAAACTATGGCTAATATTAAAACTAAAACCATAACAGGCAAGCTAATTTATTATATAGCTGATTTATTTATTGTTCAGTGGGAGAGCATGCTTAAACTTTATCCTAAAGCTATTTATTTAGGCTTGATTTATTAGAGGTGAATTTATGATATTTATAACATTAGGAACTCAAGATAAAAGCTTTACTAGATTACTTGATAAAATAAGTGAGTTAATGGATAAAAAAATTATTACAGATGAAGTAATTGTTCAAGCAGGGTATACTAAATATAATAATCCTCAAATGCAACTTTTTGATTTAATTAGTAATAAAGAGTTTGAACAACTAATCGAACAATGTGATGTTTTAATTACTCATGGGGGAGTAGGTTCCATTTTAGCAGGTATTAAACATAATAAAAAAGTAATAGCTGTTGCTCGTCAAGCTAAATATAATGAACATACCAATAATCATCAAATTCAAATTGTAGAAGAATTTGGTGCCTTGGGTTATATTCTTCCTGTTATTAATTTAGATACTTTAGAAGAAATTTATCAAAAAGTAGACCAATTTGTTCCCAAACCATATCAAAGTAATAATGTAACATTTGTTAATTATTTACTAGACTATATTAAAAATAATTAAATGATAAAATATAAAAAATAAATTACGAATTAGCATAAATCATATTAACATGCATATATTATTATAAATTGACAAACAAACAAAAGTGTGATATTATCTATTCATCAATTTGATGGCACATTATTCTAGTCAACTTAGTTTATTACGAAGGCGGGGCTAAAAATCCGTCAAAGAGCATATCTGTGAAGCGTCTGGTGCTTGCTTCTTACGCCCAGTTTGGGGTGAGTGCTGGATTTGTAGAGTGACTGGACGACCGTAATGGCATACGTAATCGTTCCACCACTTGTGGAGACCTAAACTTGTGGGTTAAACTACGACTTAGGATTAAACCTATCTTGTGGCGCAAGCTATGGATAGTGTAGCTTGTCCTGAGTGAGGATGGGGGATAACTGATCTAAACTAGTTTATTTATAGCTAAAGTAAATTAGGTATTGCGGTTTGAAACCTTTCTTGCAAAAAGGAATTAGTAATAAAATGTTGGGGAGGAAATCTCCTAGAGTGTCCATTAATATAGGATTATAGTGCGTACTAAGTGGCAATCAAGTCATGTGATTTGGAAACAACACATCGTTTCTTTTAAAGGGGAACCGCTATGCTGGTAACGGCAAGTAAGAAATGGGGAAATCCTACTTGACCTAAAGACGTAAAGTTTACTATATTAATAGCCATAAATTATTTAGAGTATATCAAACTCTTTTTATTTACAATAAAATATTGTTAAGGATTGAATTATGAAAAAAGATAAAAATCTAAAAGATTTAAAGAAAAAAACTAAAAAATTAATTGATTATAAATGGATTATTCAAATATTTTTTATATCATTTATAATTTCTATTTTGTTTTCTTTTACATCAGAAATGGTAATTCCCAATGTAAATATTTTTATAGGAACTCTTATTTTAATTGTTTTTATCGTGATTGGAATTGCTTTTGATATGATTGGTGTAGCTGTAACTTCTAGTGATGAAGCACCTTTTCATGCAATGGCATCAAGAAAAGTAAGAGGAGCTAAAATTGCAGTTAAAATGAAAAAAAATGCTGATAAGGTTTCCTCTTTTTGCAATGATGTAATAGGGGATATATGTGGCATTGTCTCAGGCTCCGCTGGTTCTATTGTCTCACTTGGCTTAGCACAGCATTTAAATCTAAACAGTTTTTTTACTAGTCTTATTGTAACTGCATTGATTGCCTCATTTACAATTGGTGGAAAAGCAATGGGCAAATCCATTGCCATTAATAAAAGTAATTATATTTTATATGAATTTTCTAAAATTTTAGCTTTTTTCCATAAATAAAACGTCATTAAGACGTTTTAATTTTAAGAATTTGTGTAAAAACTTGGCCATTA
>CAOJZR010000021.1 GCA_948466105.1 uncultured Bacillota bacterium
TATGGGAGTAAGATTAAAACCAGGAAGTTTTTATTTTCTCTTTAATATCGCAGCTGATAAGATAATGGATAATGAAATTTCTTTTACAGAAATAGAAAAAGAATATGAATTATTTGATATTTTAAAGTTAGAAACACAAGACCAAAGAATTAGCTATCTAACAAATTATTTACTTAAAAAAATAAATACAAGAAGAAAAATGCCATTTGTAGATTTTGTTGAACAACTGTATAAAAATCCTAAAGATCAAACAGTCACTCAGCTTGCTCAAAAGTTTGGTTATAACAAAAGGCATTTATATAGAATTTTTAAAACTAATTATGGGGTATCACCTAAGGTCTTATTAAATATTTTACGTTTACATTTATGTTTAACATTGATACTAGATAAAAATGTAACTTTAATTGAAATTGCAAATACATGTGGTTTTTATGATCAAGCCCATTTTATTAAAACAATCAAAAAGTATACTGGTATTTCTCCTATAAAAATACTAAAAAGTTATGGATAAATGTCCATTTTTTACAATACATATTTTGTTCTTTTAGTTATAATTTTATTGGAGAGTGAAAATATGTATGAAACAATAACAACCAATATTATGGTTAAAGATGTAAAAGAAACTATAGCCTTTTATGAAAAAAAATTAGGTTTTACAAAAGTGTTAAGTGTTCCAGAAGATGGTGAAGTTTTAAATTTTGCTATTTTAACTAAAGATAAGATTTCCATAATGTTGCAAGAACAAAAAAATTTATTAGAGGAATATTCAACATTAGCTAAAGATAAAATAATACCAACTTTTACTTTGTTTATAACAGTTGATAATGTAAGAACAATGTATGAAAAATTAAAAGATAATGTTGAACTCGCTAAAGATTTACATCAAACTTTCTATGGAAAAGATGAATTTGCTATTTTTGATAACAATGGCAATATATTAACTATAGCAAATTAGTATTTAAAAAACAGACGTAATTATATGAATTCGTTTGTTTTTTAAGTACTTAAAAAAGTTAATCTATACCATAATTTAAGATAAAAAAATTATATTTTATATTAAACTAAGTCATAATAAAATTTATAAAAATATTGCCTATTTAAAGCAATTATTATATAATAATATTAATTGTTAGAAAGTAGGAATATAATGAGTGAAAAAAAGAAATTGATTATAACTATATTGGCAGTTATATTAATAATAATGTTATTACCGTTGACATTGTATTTAAATTATAAAAAAGGACAAGCTTATGTTAATAAATTCAATGATTTATTAAATAAAAATACTGTGCAAATTGTTTATTTAGGAAAAACAGGATGTTCATATTGCGAATTATTTAGTCCAGTCATTGACGAGTTGAAAAATAAATATAACTTTGACTATCTTTACATTCCTTATGATAAATTAACCTCTTCACAAGGTAAAAAAATTCTAAATGATTTATCTGTTACAGAACTAGGTACACCTTATTTGGCTTTTGTTAAAGATGGTAAAAAAATTGATGAAATAAAAGGCTATGTTGAGGAAGAAGTTTTATTTGCTAAACTACAAGAACTTGGTATTATTGATAAAGAAGAAAAATTAGCTATTAACTATGTTGATATAGATGAGTATGTTGAAATAACAAAACAAAAAGAACCACAAGTTGTTGTAATAGGTAGAACTCTTTGTTCTTATTGTATTTCAGCTAAAAAAATTCTAAAAGAAATAATAGAGGAAGATAATATTCAAGTAAATTATTATAACTATTACAATATCTATGCTGGTATAGCAAGTGAAGAAGAAACTAAAAAATTTAATTCGTCACTCAACTATTTTAAAGAAAATGATGAATGGGGCACACCGCTTATTCTTGTTGTAAAAAATGGCAAAGTGGAAAATGTGTTTAATGGTTTAGGTTCTAAAGATGATTATGTAAAATTCTTTAAAGAAAATGGTATTATCAAATAATGAAAAAAAGTGTTTATGAATTATTAGTTGAATTTAAAAAAAAGTATCCTATGTCTGTAGCTTGGCGTTTAAAACAACATGCAAAAGTCATAGAAATGCATTTAAATCCAGAAGAAGAGGTTTGTTTTGCTTTTGCAGCCCAAAAAAATGATAATCCACTTGACATAATAACAACTAATGCGATTGTTCTTACTAATAAGCGTATTCTCTTAGGTCAAAAACGTTTATTATTTGGCTATTTTTTTACTGCTATAACGCCAGATATGTTTAATGATTTAACTGTTAATATGGGCCTTATTTGGGGAAAAATATATATTGATACAATAAAAGAAGTAGTAAAAATATCTAATTTGCAAAAAGATGCTTTACCAATTATTGAAACATATATAACAGAATATATGATGCAAGAAAAGCAGAAATATGGAATAAAAACAGAAAAATAAGCTGTTTTTTTTAATATCTATTGTATAATAATATTAGGTGGAAGTATGAAAAAATTAGTAACTATATTAATTATTTTAAGTTTATTATATATTATAATAGCAAGTATTATAAATAGACCTAGTAGAATAATCAACTATAAAGTAAATAATATCAATATAACTGAGCATTCCTATCATAATAAAAATATTAGTGCTTATGCTTTTTCTATATCTGTAGAAAACAATAATTTTACTTTTTCAATTATTAGTTCACTAAAAGGAAAAAAGAAAATTATACAATCATTAACATATGATAATGATTTAGACCCTTGTCTTAATATAACTTTGAAAAACAAGGAGACTATTAATGTATGCTTAAAGAATAATATAATTTATTTAAATGAACATAGGGAGCAATCAACGGTAGAAACACAAGAAAGAGATAATATAATTTTTTATCAAAATGTTCCATCACATCATAAACTAATTACTAATAGTTATAAAAATCTTATTTTTTTTGATAATAGCTTAAACACATTAAAAATATTTAATCAAGATATTTATAATTTTAAAATAAAAGCTAAAGTCGATAAATATTTAGTAGTGCCAGATTATAACATGAATTATACTTTCAATAATTTTTATAAAATAGATATAACAACAGGTAAATATGAAAAAATATATATGCCTTATGATATATATTTTGATGCTTATATAATGGGAATTGTAGATAACAAAATATATCTATTAGATGAATATACTAAAAAACAATATTGTATTGATATAAAGAAAAAAAATGTTAAGCAAATTGGCGATATTAAAAATGGCTTTAAGTATTATAACATAGATAAATGGGAGCAATTAGACGTACATGATTTAAACAGACAAACATTTAAATATCGAATGAATGATAAAGAATATAGTTTTAAAATAGGTGATTATGAAGTAAAATATATATATGAGCAAAGTTCTTTTGGATATAAGGTATATCGTAAAGATAATGAAAAATTAATTTATTTGTTTACTACAACTGATTTTGAATCTTTAATTTATTTAGATGATTATATTTATTATAAAAATGGTGCATATATATATCTATATAATGATTTAATGGGAAGTAGAAAATTAATGTATAATGCTGAACTTAATTTTAATAATACTTTTCTTTTAGAAGTATATAAGAAATAATTAATATTTGTTTATATAAATGTATTAAAGCCTTTATTTAGGTTAAATTAAAATATAAATTAAAAGGAGAGTTAGCTCTCCTTTAATAATTAGCGTTGTTATAACAATAGTAGCCTGAGTTAGTTAAATCATTTCTAATTTCATCAATATTTTGATTTAAAGTATAGTTAAAATCAAGTGTGTGATCTGTTTGTAATCCTTGATTTATATAATTAATGTCAAAGGAATTCAAATCAAAAATTGACTGATAGGTAAAACCATTTTCTTGTTCATTAAAAGTACTAGTAAAACCAAGTTCACTTTTTAAAATAGCATCATTAGTCATTAAATAATTTTTTTCACTTTCTACATAATTAACACCATCAATAGTTAAATTATTAACTGCATAATTAATATCAACTTTATTTATACCACTATTTTTATAAGTGAAAATTTTAGTAGCGCGATAAGTATAGTCAACAGTATTATTATCTAAAATACATGTTAAATATTTATCCTTTTCTACATAAATATCAGGTTCGTTATTTTCCTTAATATTAGTGTCAGGTTGATTAGAAATTACTTCTCTTCGTTTACCAAAAGCATTTATTAATATTGCAAAGGTAAGAATAATTATCATAATAAGACCAAGTAAAAACCATGGACTTTTATCAATATCACTAACATTAATATGTTTATTATTCACATTATTATTCATTTTATCAATCCCTCTTTATTATTTATAATTGTACCACAAATTTAATAAAATATAAATAGTTTTAATTGTAACTAGACACTTATAGTTTTTTCAATTATAATATAAGATGTGGTGATAAACTGATGAAAGCAATCGTTTTATCTGGTGGAGGAGCAAAAGGAGCTTATCAAGCAGGAGTTTGGAAAGCAATTCGCAAATGTCGAATCAAATATAATATTGTAACTGGTACCTCAATTGGGGCTTTAAATGGAATGATGATGGTTCAAAATGATTTTTATAAATGCTTGAAAATGTGGAAGACAATTGATTATAGCCATTTGTATGATGCCAATATAAAAAATGAGACAATGTATGTTGATTATTTTAAAGAGGCTTTAAATGGTGGAATTAAAACCAATAAAATTCAAAAGTTAATAAGTGATAACTATAAAGCCAATGTGTTTTATAAATCAAACATTGATTATGGACTTGTGACATTTAATTTAACAAAATTGAAACATGAATATATCACCAAACAAAATACAGATCAAACTAAAATGCCACTTTATATTATGGCATCAGCTAGTTGTTTTCCAGCTTTTGAAAAAAAAATCATTGATTCGGCTAGTTATATTGATGGTGGTTTTTATGACAATTTGCCAATTAATTTAGCAGTTGAATTAGGGGCCACATCTATTATTGCAGTTGATTTAAATGCTATTGGAGTAAAGCAAAAAACAGTAGCAGATGTTGAAATAATAAATATTAAACCACGCAATAAAATTCATTCATTTTTGATGTTTAATAAAGATGAGTGCAGAAAAGCCATTAAATATGGATATAATGATGCAATGAAGACATTTAATAAACTAGATGGTAACCGTTTTACATTTGAAAAGGGTAGTTTAGATAAAAACAATAAACGATATAAAGATAAAATAATTGAATATATAAATTATTTATTAAAAAATAAACAAGGCGATTTATATCAAAAAGTAGCTTCCATTTTAGCAATTAAACGTATAACAAGTGAGAAAACAATCGCTAATATGTTAAATGAAGTTATTGAATATTTAGGTGTTGTTTATGAATTAGAACAGTTTCCTATTTATAATATTAACAAATATAATAAACTTTTAATTAAAAAGTTAGATAGTAGCTCAGTTATTAAAATTGATGAAAAAAAGCTAAAAAATATTAAAGGTTTATTAAATCATCAAACCGTGATAAAGTATACGTATAGTTTGATTAATGATAAAAAAAATATTAAAAAAATATTGTCCATCGCTAGTGTTTTCCCTAAAGATTTTATTGGTGCTATATACTTAAAAATAGTAAAAGAGGTGTTTTATGAAAAAAAATGTATTAACTGGACTTAGACCAACTGGTAATCTACATTTAGGACATTATTTTGGTGCAGTCACCAATTTTATAAAATTACAAAAAACATATAATGTTTTTATTGAAATTGCTGATGTGCAAGCCTTAACAGATAATTTTAATAATCCTGCTAAAGTTCGAAAAAATGTAAGAGAGATAACAATTGATTTGTTATCATCTGGAGTTGATCCTGATAAATGTCATTTATTTATTCAATCAATGGTTCCTGAAATTGCAGAATTAACGGTTTTTTATTCTAATCTCGTTACTATAGCAAGACTTTATAGAAATCCTACTATTAAAACTGAAATAAAGCAAAAAAAAGAGTTATTTGGCAATAGTGGGGAAAGTGTAACCTATGGCTTTTTAGGTTATCCTGTAAGTCAAGCTGCTGATATAACAGCCTTAAATGGTGCTTTAGTTCCTGTCGGAGATGATCAATTACCTATTTTAGAGCAGACTAGAGAAATCATCCGCAAATTCAATCACATCTATGGTGAGACTTTAACTGAACCTGAGCATCTTCTTACTACTTCTTCTAGAATCAAAGGTTTAGATGGTAATGAGAAAATGGGTAAAAGTTTAGGTAATGCTGTTTTTTTGACAGACACAGATGAAGAGATAACAAAAAAAATCATGGCTGCTGTTACTGATCCTAACAAAATAAAAAAGGATGATAAAGCTAATCCCCATATCTGTATGGTATATTATTATCATAAGTTACTTAGTACTAATAATTTAGAAACAATTGAACAAGAATGTCAAAATGGTCATAGAGGATGTGTTGCTTGTAAAAAAGAACTTATAGAAAATTTACTTTCTATGTTAAAACCAATTCGTGAAAAACGTAATTATTATGAGAACCATCCTAATATTGTAGATAATATTTTAAAAGAGGGAACTTATGCTGCTCAAAAAGTAGCAAGTGAAGTTATGGAAAAAGTTAAAGAAAATATGCAAATAAAGTATTTTGATGAATAAATATTAATAGTATTTATTCTTTTTTTGAAAGGAGCTATTAGATGAATATTAAATTGATTTTTAAAGGTTTTATTGTTGGCTTAGGCAAAATTATTCCTGGTGTTAGTGGAGCAATATTAGCTATATCTATGGGAATATATGAGAAAGTTATAAAAATAGTTAGTAATCCATTTAAAAATTTTAAAAACAATCTTTTTTTCTTAGGTAATTTAGGTATAGGTTTTGTAACAGCTGTTATTTTGATGTCTAAAATAATTGATATAGCTTTAAAAAAACAATACTTTTTTACAATGCTCTTTTTTGTTGGGCTTATTATCGGAACTATACCTACTATTTTAAACGAAGTAAAAAATTATAAATTTAAACTACATAACTTGTTATTTGTTATATTAGCTATTGCTTTGTGTTATTTATTAACCCTATTTAAAACTAATCAACTAGAAAATCTTACCTATGATAAAATCGTTATTATTGGACTAATTGATGCAGTGTCAATGATTATACCAGGGATAAGTGGAACTGCTATATTGATGCTTTTAGGCTTGTACAATGGTTTTATAGCATTATTTACAGATATAAATATCTTTAATTTGTGTTTTTTTGCCTTAGGTCTTGGAATAGGTGTTTTAATAACTGCTAAGATAATGGATTATCTTTTCGCCAATTTTAAAGTTTACACTTATTACACCATTATCGGTTTTTTAATCAGTTCGATATTACTTCTTTTAAGTGATATTTTAAATACTGTAACAATTATGCAAATGCTTTTAGGACTTATTTTTGTTTTTTTAGGCTTTATAATATCACGAATTTTTAACAAAATATAAATTTTTTTAAAAAATGGCATATATATTTATTAGAGGTGAAATATGGAAAAAAAGTTACCTAAAGTCTATGTTAATAAAGTAGATAAAAAATTCAACAATAATGAGAAAGTTTATTATAAAAAAGAAGAACACACTACAACTGAGGAAGTAAGTAAGACGCCTATACCAAATAGTATTGTAGAAGAAAATATTCATCAAAAAATAAGAAAAATCTTTAATTCTAATAATTATATATATAAAATAGATGTTGTTATAAAATTAAAAGATAAAGAAGTTGAGAAAAGAATTATAGGTAAAAATACTAACTACTTGATAACATATGAAAATGAACTTATATCAATAGCTGATATAATTGATATTTATGTCAAAGAAAAATAGGCATCAAAGCCTATTTTATATTGTGTCAACAAAAGTATCTGGTAAACATCTAAGTGCACAGCAGCAATCTAGGTTCATAGTAAAGAAAGAATTTGTTGAAACATAAGGTATACTAGCTTGTGTTGCAGGATCTGTATTTTCAGCTAATACACGGAATGTAGCACAACAACCATCTAACTTTTCAATACGGAATACACTTGAGCAATTAGCGCCACCATTATTACAGTCTATAGCTTCACGTGTAGTTGGCATACTAAATGGTGTTCCATTGCCAGCACATGTATAAAGCATGATTGGTCTAGTATTGCAGTTTAAAGTAGTTACATTACAACCTAAAAAGCCACGGTCACAAGTTTCTAAGCAACCCTCGCTGCAATTTGCATTTGTTTGTAAAATGTTGATAACAGTTAAAATTTCAGCTATGCAGTTGCAAGAATTAGAGTTATTGTTATTACACATATAATCCACCCCTTTTTTTATTTTTCTAATATAACATATTCAACTAGTTAAAATAGGTGTGGAAGAAACACCTATAAAATAATAAACTTTTTACCGACTTTTAACAAAAATAATTATATTTTAGATAATTTTTGCCATACAACTCCAATTTTTATAAAGC
>CAOJZR010000022.1 GCA_948466105.1 uncultured Bacillota bacterium
AAAATAATATTATATAGTTCTTTTAATAATTTTGTGTTATAATACACATAAAAAGTTTATACTTTAATCAGGAGGTAATTATGAAATTAAAATTTAGAGCAGAACCAAAAGATTTTCTTATCTTTGCTATATTCTGTGTTGTACTTTTATATTTTGTTGCAATAGCTGTTCTTAATCTGCATTCTTTTGCATCTGACTCAACTTTTCATGGTCTAAACCCACTTCCAGCTTTTACACCAGAATTTTTGCTTGCAACATTAGTTGGTTTTTTTGGAGTTTTAGCTATGATATTGCTTAGTGTTTCGTCTTATTTTTTTGATAGGGAGAAAGGAATTGGTATTTCAACCTCATCAAAAAAAGAAAAAGGTTATTCGAGATGGGCTAAAGATAATGAGATGAAACAACAATTAAAAAAAGTTCTTCCAAATGATACAACTTCTTTGTATGCAGGGATTCCATTAATAAATAATGGTAAAGAAATTTATGTTGATGATGGTGAATATCATAATTTAATTATTGGTTCAACTGGTAGTGGTAAAACGCAGATAACAGTTTTACCTATGGTTAAGGTTTTAGCGAAAAAAGGGGAGTCAATGATTGTAACTGATCCTAAAGGTGAAATTTATGAACAAACTTCTAACATGCTTAGGGAAAAAGGCTATAATGTTGTTCTTTTGAATTTTCGTGATCCTCAAAAAGGAAATGCTTGGAATCCTTTGACTTTACCTTATAATTTACATAAGTCAGGCAATAAAGACAAAGCTAATGAATTACTTGATGATTTAGCAATGAATATTCTTTATGATGAAAAATCACAAAATCAAGATCCATTCTGGGAGAAGACATCAGCTGATTATTTTGCTGGTTTATCACTTGCACTTTTTGATGATGCTAAAGCTGAGGAGATAAATCTAAATAGTATTAATTTAATGTCAACAATTGGTGAGGAAAAATGTGGTGGTACAACATATATTAAAGAGTATTTTAACTCTAAAGACCCAGCTAGTCCAGCTTATATAAATGCTTCTTCAACTCTAATGTCACCAACTGATACTAAGGGTAGTATTTTAGCAGTTTTTAAACAAAAGATTAAATTATTCTCTGCTCGTGAAAATTTATCAGAAATGTTATCTTATAGTGACTTTGATATGGAAGATATTGGTCGAAAGAAAACAGCAGTGTTTATTGTTATTCAAGACGAAAAGAAAACTTATCATTCACTTGTTACTATTTTTATTAAACAATGTTATGAAACATTAATTGATGTTGCACAAGAAAGTGGTGGGAAATTACCATTTAGAACTAATTTTATTCTAGATGAATTTGCCAATATGCCTCCACTTAAAGATGTTACAACAATGGTTACAGCGGCTAGAAGTCGTAAGATAAGATTTAATTTTATTATTCAAAACTTTTCACAATTAAATCAAGTTTATGGAGCCGAAAACGGGGAGACTATTAAAGGTAACTGTGGAAATATTATTTATTTAATTAGTAGTGAAATGAAAGCTTTAGAAGAAATAAGTAAAATGTGTGGCGAAGTTAAATCTAAGGAAAAAGATAAAACAGCTTCAACCCCTCTTATTACTGTAAGTGATTTACAACGTCTTAAAGAAGGTGAGATTGTTGTTTTAAGAACACGTATGATGCCTTTTAAAACTAAAATGGAATATGATTATAAAATGAACTGGGGCGCTAGTATTCCTAAAGCTGATTATCCAGAAAGAGAAAAAATGCAAATTAGTGTGTTTGATATTAAAAGCTTTGTTAATGAAATAAGAGAAAAAAAGATTAACGAATTAATGGGTAGCAGTAATGGTGTTATTCCACCTAATCCGTTTATGAATTCGATTCCTAATATGTCCAAACCAAGTGGTAGCCAGGGTGGCTTTAATATTAATGATATTGTAAAAAAAATAGATGCACGTATTGCTGAACTTGAAGCAGAAGAGAAAAAAGAAAAAGAAATTAAAAATAATAAAGCAGAAGTTATTCAAAAAAAGCAAGAAGAGCCACATAAAGAGGTAATTGAGACAAAGAAAATTGAAAATAAAATCGAAGAAAAATTGGAGAAACATGATGTTGCTAAAAAGAACTTTGATGAAGTTTCTGATGATCAGTTCTTTGATGATTTCTTTAATGATAAAGATTAGGTGATAGAAAATCATGAAAAATATAGAAAAATTATTGAAGACAGCTAAAATTGCTAAAGTTAGTTATTTTGCTGAAAAATTGGAGATAACTGTTATTGATTCTAATTATGATAGTTATACGTTTCCGTATAGTGAAAAACTAATGAATAAAATTGAAATTGCTGGAGTGGAAATTAGTATTCCTAGCAGTGTTAAAGATTATATAGAAAAAAAGGAGATTGCAAGCCAGAAACCTGAAAAATCCAAAAATACTGGTGATGTAGATAATATTGTAGATATAAAAGACATTAAAAAGGTTAAAGCTGTTTTAGATGCTGATTATACTCCTTATTTGAAATTAGTAACTTCTAATAGGACGATTGTTTTTCCATATACTAAGAAAAATTTAAAACTTTTAGAAGAAAAGAATATATTTAGAAGTGATGAAATATTTTCATATAGTGATGGCTTGGATGCAGATATGATTGATCATACTAAAGCTACTAATGACAAGTTAAGTGAAGCACAAATAGATAAGATTAATCAAATTTTATCTTTTGAACATAATATTCCTAAGTTTAATATAAAAGATAAAAATATAAAATTAGATGATATAAGTGAAAAATATCATCGAACTGTTAAGTTAACATTTATAAATGATAATTTTATAAAAAGATTTAAAAAAAAGAGCGATGAAAAAGATAAAGGAACTAAATTGTTTTTAAGAAAAAAATTTAAGAGTAAACTTAAAGTTTTGTTTTTATCTTCAGTGTTGGTTGCTGCTATCTGTTTTATAGATAAAAAGTTAAATCTAGATGCAGAAGATAAAGCTTTACAAAAAAAGTATGAAGATATGACAATTGATCCTAAATTGTATGAATTTGAGTCAAAGGAGGATTATAACGATTATATTGATGAAAAATTAGATGATTATGATAAATTAATTGAAGAAATATATGGTGTTTCAGAAGAACCTGAAAAAGGTAAAACTAAATAACAACGTTAAAGTTGTTTTTTTAGCGCATTTTTTAAATTTCTACATATAATATAGCAGGTGGTAATTATGTTAAGTAGTATTACCGTTGATAAACTAAAAGAGATAATAAATGATATTAATATAATTGATATTAGAAGTATTGAAAATTACAATAATAATCATATACCTCATGCTATAAATGTTCCTTATGAGAAATTAATTGTTTATCCATATAAGTATTTAGATATAAATAAAATATATTACATTTATTGTCAAAAAGGAGAAAAAAGTATTAAAGTTTGTCAAATATTAATAAGGCAAGGCTACAGAGTAATTAATATAAAAGGTGGATACGAAGAATGGATATTAAATGCTTAATATCCTTTTATTTTTATATAAAATTAAATATGGTTTCTAAAATTACCATATATATAAGAAGCATTAGAGCTCATAATCATTGCATTATGATCAATTTTCTTGATTTTTTTTACAACTTGATGAATGCGTTTTCTAGAGGTAAAGATTAGTAGGATGTTTTTTTCCCTATTAGTTCCTGTTGTATCTAAAATAGTTACTCCATATCCATTAGTCTTTAAATCCTTAGTTATGATATTGGTTTTGTTTTTATTAGTCACAACCGTAATTAAGTTATCTCCTAAAGCTAATTTTTCTTCAATTAAGCTACCCACATAAGAGCCAATTATAGATCCTAGAATAAAAAAAACAACACGAAGAATATCTTTTTTGATATCAATAATAACAAGTCCTGTTGAAATAACCCATATAAAAGCAATTACACCATTTAAAAAGGCACCTAATTTTTTTTTGCCATTAGAAACAACTATTAATCTCAATGTAGCTAATGCATTTTCTAAAATTTTGGCTATGAGGATAAATATTCCTAGTAATAAATTCATTAGTATCACCTTTTATTAGCATAACCATGTTAAAAGAAAATATAAAAAAAAGTGATTATTTTATTTCACTTTTATTGTTAAATTTAATCATTTTTTGTAATTTTTTTAAATCTTTTGTAGATATATTATCAACATCATTTATATCAATACTTAATTGCTTATTTTCTGTTTCATAGTACTGTTTAAGATCTAAATATATATCATATTTTTTTAATTCATCAACTAACTTTTTATAATATACAAATTGATTTAAATTGCTTTTTAAATAATTTAAACATATTAAATCAATTAAAATTTGGATAATTGTTGTATTAGTATTTTTTTCACGTATGTTGATAAAAGTAGCAATTAAACTTATAAGATTGTTAAAACTAAAAATTAGAGTGCATATAAAATATTGCTTACTTCTTTTTTTAGCTAAGCTAAATATCTCACTATCTCTTCTTGTTGTTATTTGATCTAGCATTTCTTTTTCTATTTGGTTTAAATTTTCAATGGTAAGTGGTCTAAATTGAGTAGAACCATCAAGATAGGTAATGATAATAATATTATTAAATTCAATGTAGTTGTCAATTAATTTGTTAATATCAGTATCATACTCTTTCTCATATCCACCATAACCGTATTTCATAAGGACCTCTTTTCTATATATTTGGCTATT
Source organism: uncultured Bacillota bacterium (assembly GCA_948466105.1). Lineage (GTDB taxonomy): Bacteria > Bacillota_I > Bacilli_A > RF39 > UBA660 > CAOJZR01. Next base: position 4,687 of record CAOJZR010000022.1, read on the forward strand.
ATACCATAACTTAATTTTAAAATAAAGATATTATTATTTAAATAAAGTAATTTTGATAAAACAAATTTTATAAAATGAAGGTCATGAAATTTTCATTTCCTTAGCACTCATATATTGACAATGCCAGCATATAATAGTATAATGAAGTAGCAGTCACAGATTAGAGTGCTAAAAAGTAGGTGATATATGATAAATGAACGACAAAGAAATCTTTTGAAACTTATAGTAGAAGAATATATTAAAACTGCAAGACCTATAAGTTCTAAATCTCTTTGTAAAGCACTAAAATGTTCAAGTGCTACTATTAGAAATGAAATGAGTATGCTTGAAGATGTAGGTTTATTAGAAAAAACACATATATCTTCTGGACGAGTTCCAAGTGAAAAAGGATATCGTTATTATGTTGATAATATCATGAAACCTAAAGAATTAACTGGTGAAGATATGTTGAAGTTACAAAGTATCTTTACTAATAAATCACTTGTCTTAAGTGACGTTATCGTACGAAGTATGGAAATAATATCTGAGCTTACTAATTATACATCAGTTGTTTTAGGTTCTTCTTCTAAAGATAATTTAATTAGTAAAATTGAAGTTGTTCCTATTAGTGAAAATACTTTAATTGCTTTAGTAATTACAGACAAAGGCCATGTTGAACATAAAAATATGTTTATTAAAGAAGAATTATCTTTAAAAGAGATAAAGCAGACAGTCGATTTAATAAACAAATTAATAGTAGGAACACCATTAAATGAAGTCAGCATGAAATTAGAATTTGTTGTAAAACCACAAATAGCCGAAAGTTTGAGTAAACAAAAAGCTATTTATGATGCATTATATAATGTTTTTTATGATTTACAACAAGAAGAAAATGTCAAAGTAACAAGGCCAATAAATATATTAAAAGAACCAGAATTTAACGATGCTGATAAAATAAGAAATATATTACAGAAATTTGAAGATAAAGAATTAGTTAGACGCATAAAGGAAGAAGAGAATGGTATTAATATATATATTGGTAGTGAGAACACTTTTGATGAAGATGTAGCTGTTATTAAAACAAAATATAATGTAAATGGTGAAGAAGGAACGATTGCTTTAATAGGTCCTAAAAGAATGGAATATGATCGTGTTATAACTTTACTACAGTTTATAAAAGAACACTTAGATATGAATTAAGGAGAGAAAAATGGAAGAAAAAGAAAAATGCCAATGCGAAACATGTGAAACTTGCGATTGTGAAGATAATGATTGCGAAAGTAATGGAGAAAATAGTTCTAGTGAATGTGGCTGTGGACATAAAAAAAAGGATAAAAAGAATAAAGAAGTTGATGAATTAAAAGAGAAAGTTGAAACTTTAGAACAAGCATTATTAAGAAGTAATGCAGATTTAATCAATTATCGTAAACGTAAAGATGAAGAATTAACTAAAATGCTTAAATATGCTAATGAGGATTTAGTTATAGAACTACTTCCAACATTAGATAATTTTGAAAGAGCTATAGATATGGATGATGATAATTTAGAAGATGAAGTATCTAAATTTTTAGAAGGTTTTAAAATGATTTATTGCAATCTTATCTCAATCTTGAGTAAAATAGAGGTAAAAGCTATTGATGGAGCTAATAAACCATTTGACCCTACATATCATCAAGCTGTTATGACAGAAAAAGTTGAAGGCAAAGAGCCTGGAATGGTTATTGAGGTTCTACAAAAAGGTTATTTATATAAAAATAAAGTTATTAGACCTGCAATGGTAAAGGTCAGTGAATAGGAGAGATGAAAAATGAGTAAAACGATAGGTATAGATTTAGGTACAACTAATAGTTGTGTTGCAGTTTATGAAGGTGGAGCAGCTAAGGTAATTGCTAATCCAGAAGGAAATAGAACAACTCCTTCAGTGGTAGCATTTAAAAATGGCGAAATAATTGTTGGTCAAAAAGCTAAAAATCAAATGATTACTAATCCCGATACGGTATATTCTGCAAAAAGAAAAATGGGAACTAATGATAAAATAAAAGCTAATGGTAAAGATTATTCACCAGAAGAAATAAGTGCAATGATTTTATCAGATTTAAAGAAAACGGCTGAAAGCTATTTAGGTGAAACAGTAACTAAAGCGGTTATTACTGTTCCAGCATATTTTAACGATGCACAAAGACAAGCAACCAAAAATGCTGGTAAAATAGCTGGTTTGGAAGTTGAAAGAATTATTAATGAACCAACTGCAGCAGCTTTAGCTTATGGTCTTGACAAACAAGATAAAAACGAAAAAATCCTTGTATATGATTTAGGTGGAGGAACTTTCGATGTTTCAATTCTAGAACTTGGTGATGGTGTTTTTGAAGTTTTAGCAACAAGTGGAAATAATAACTTAGGTGGCGACGATTTTGATGAGGCTGTTATGAATTATTTAGTATCTGAATTTAAAAAGGAAAATGGGGTTGACTTAAAAGACGATAAAATGGCTATGCAACGTATTAAAGATGCATCCGAAAAAGCTAAAAAAGATTTATCAGGAATGTCTGCAACTGAAGTATCATTACCATTTATTTCACAAGGTGAAGCTGGACCATTGCACCTTAATGTTAATTTGACAAAAGCTAAATTTGATGAATTAACTGCTAATTTAGTAGAATCAACACTAGAACCAGTTAGAAAAGCTTTAAAAGATGCTGGTCTTTCTAAAAATGATATTGATAAAGTTTTATTAGTAGGTGGTTCTACACGTATTCCTAGAGTACAAGAAGTTATCAAAAATGAACTTGGTAAAGAACCATCTAAAGGTGTTAACCCTGATGAAGTTGTTGCTATGGGAGCTGCTATTCAAGGTGGTGTATTAACAGGTGAGGTAAACGATATCGTCTTACTAGATGTAACACCACTTTCACTTGGAATTGAGACAATGGGTAATGTTATGACAACATTAATTCCAAGAAATACAACAATTCCAACAAGTAAAAGTCAAGTGTTCTCAACAGCAGCAGATAATCAACCAGCAGTTGATATTCATGTTTTACAAGGAGAACGTCCTATGGCAAGTGATAATAAAACGCTTGGTCGCTTCCAATTAACTAATATTCCACCAGCTCCACGTGGGGTACCACAAAT
>CAOJZR010000023.1 GCA_948466105.1 uncultured Bacillota bacterium
ATCTCTCTTATATTAGGATCAAAAGATGGCGTTTGACTATAAGCTAGAATATCACCTGTTTTGGCATCCATTACACCTATCATCATTAATTCTGGTTGATACTTTTCTGTAGCATCTTTAATGGCTGATTCCACGAACCATTGAATATTAGAATTAATAGTTAAATAGATATCATTACCATTTATAGCATCAATTCTTGTTTCATCGGTATCTGGTATTTTATAGCCATTACGATCCTGTTGATATTCTAAATAGCCATTTTTACCTATCAGGGATGTTTCATATTGTAATTCAATCCCCATCTCACCTTCAATACTATATTCAATTAAAGTTTTATCATCTTTAACAATCTCTGTTTGTTTAGTCTTAGCATAACCAATAATATATGAAGCAAAATCATCATTAGGATACCAGCGTTTATTATTTTCAATAAAATCAATACCTACTAGATTTAAATTTTCAATTTTTTCCTTTGTTAGTTCAGTAATATTGCGTCCACCTGGTCCTAATTCAACTTGATAAACATCAAGGTTTAAAAGCTTTGTTAATGCTTCTTCACTCATTTCTAAAATAGGCGCTAGGGCCTTGGCTGTAGCAGAAATATCTTTGACATATAATTCACCTCTACTATTTTTACTTTTTTCTAAATAAGCTATAACTGTATAAGAGGTAACAGTTGTGGCAAGCACATTTTCATTAGCATCATAAATAGTACCTCTTTTTGCGTATAAAGTTTTTGAATAAGTATTACGTTTAGAAGCAAAATCATCCATGTTAATTCCATAAACACTAGGTGCTAAAGAAACATAGCAGTACTGAATAAATAAAACCAAAATAAAAACAAGAAAAATAATATATGTTCTTTTAGGAAAATTCCATGAATTATTTTTTCTTGTCATTTTTTCACCTTCTAGTCTTCTATAACAACAATATTATCATTATTATACGCCAAACCCATATCTTTGACAATATCTTTTACATTATCATAACTGGTAAGTTCATTTATCTTCATTGTTAGACTTTCATTTTTTTTCTCTTGGGTAGCAATATCATAGTTTATTTCTTCAATATCCATTTTTATATTACTAATATTAGCACCACAAAAGATTTTTAGTAAAAGAGTAAAAGCAAAGGCTATAAAACCTAGACTATATATTAATCTTTCACCTTTAGTTATTTTTGCAGCTCGTCTTTTTCTAATCATTTTGCTCTCCTCTTTCTATTACTCTTAATCGTGCACTTCTTGATCTATTATTATAAGCAAGTTCTTCCTTACTAGGGGTTATGGAAGCGACTAATTGATATTTAGGTTGGTAATTATCTGGAATAATGGGTAATTGGCTTAAGTTATTATCTACTTTACTTGCATCAGCAAAAATTTTTTTACAAATTCTATCTTCTAAAGAATGAAAAGTTATCACACAAAGGCGACCATGAGGTTTTAACATTGTTAAACTATTTCTTAATGATACATCGAACACATTTAATTCATCATTTACCTCAATTCTAAGCGCTTGAAAAATTTTTCTAGCTGGATGATGCAAACGTTTATATTTTTCTGGAACTGCCATTTTTATGATATCAACTAATTCTAAAGTTGTTGTTATTTTTTTTTCAAGACGTTTTTTAACAATAGCACTAGCAATACTACTAGCATATTTTTCTTCACCATATGTTTTAAAAATATGATTTAATTCATCTTTAGAATATGTATTAACAATATCATAAGCGTTTTTTTTATTTTCCTTATCCATTCGCATATCTAGTAAAGCTTCTTTATGAAAACTAAATCCTCTTTTATCTTCATCTAATTGCGGACTTGATACACCAAGGTCATAAAGGATGGCATCAACTTTTAAAACATGCAATTCTTCTAGTTTCTCTTTAGCAAATAGAAAATTGCTTTTGATAATAGTATAATTATTAGCAATTTGCTTTAATTTCATCTCAGCACTATTTATGGCTTCTATGTCTTGATCAAATGCGTACAAATGACCATTAGGTATTTTTGATAAAATCTCACTCGAATGGCCTGCATAACCTAAAGTCATATCAACAACTATACTATCATCTTTTAGATTAAGATAGTTAATAACCTCTTCTTTCATAACACTAATATGCATAAATCCTCCTTATATATTGGGTGCGAATAATTTATCAGCTATATCTGAAAAAGATTCGATATTAGTATTGATAAAATCATCAAAACTCTTTTTATTCCATATTTCTAAATGCTCATTAACGCCAATAATAACACAATCTTTATCCAAATTAGCAAAATCAATAAGATTAGTTGGAATATTAATTCTTCCTACTTTATCTAGTTCTAAAGTTGTGGCTCCTGATAGAAAAAAACGCATAAAATTTCTCGCATCTTTGGTATTGGGCAATTCTTTGTATTTGTTTATGATGTTTTCCCATTCGCACTTAGGATAGACAAACAAACATCCATCTAAACCTCTGGTGATAATAAATTCACTACCTAAATCATTGCGCATTTTAGACGGAATCGTTAATCGTCCTTTGTCATCAATTGCATGATTATATTGGCCCATGAACATAATATCACCCACTTTAACCCATTTATATCCACCTTATACCACTATTTTACTATTTTTATATAAAAATGTAAAGAGAACTAGACATTATTTTATATAAAAATTAAGAAAAAAATGATGAATTTTGGTGTAGAAAACAAAAAAATTGGATTTTTCCAATTTTTTAAAACAATTTATATTTATTCACAAGTCTTTTTCCAATATAAGCACATACAAGGATGATACCAATAATAGATACTATCAATACTTTTTTTAAAGGAAATTTCTTTTTTGAGATAATAGGCTCGTTTTTACTAATAATTTCATCTTTAGCATTATCACCTTTAGGTGTATCATTATCCTTTTGGTCTTCTACATTATCAATTGGTTTATCTATAATATCATCTATGTCACTTGTTGAATTTTCATCATCAACTGATGGTTCAATTTGGTTATTATTTTCATCATTATTACTTGGAGGATTAGTAGTTATTTGATCATTTTTATCATCAGGTTTGATTGGTTCTTCTTTATCATCAGGTTTTAAACTTTCATCTTTAAGAACATAATCAAATTGTTTATCTTCATTTATTAGATCATCTTTAGCAACAGATGCATACTTAGCATCAACAATCGTCAGCGTCTTTGCAATTAATTTATAACTAGTTATCTCGCTTCCACTAAACGACAATGTACCAAGTCTCATATAACCATCTTTATCAACTAAATTTTCTTTTGGACTACCAGTTGTGATAATAATACGAACAGTATTATTACCACTATCATAAATATATCTTTTAGTATAACTATTTAAAATGTGCGAATCAAAATCAAGACCACTTAAAAAAACAGCACCATCAACTTTAACAGTTAAATCAATTCCTCCTACATATCCTTCTTCAAATGCTAACAAAACTTCAACCTTATTATCAGTTTGGGCATTTGTTTTAACGAACGTCTTAGCATAACATGTAGAACTTCCAAATAAGAGAAAAAGGAAACTAAAACCAAGTAACAGTCCTTTTTTCATCTAATTAGTTCCTCTTGTACTATCAATAATTTCCATATAAGGTAGTGCTTCATATGATTTTAAATCATGAATTGTTAAAGAAGTACTAGTTAAGCGCTGACCAACTAATGTTAAGGGATCATTAACTCGATATAAATTGGCACGAATACTGTTTTTTTGCATTTGTGCATATGTTTTTTTATCAACGACATAAAACCAAGTACCACTTGCTATACTAGCTACATCACCTTCGCTTGTTAAATTGGCAAACAAGAAATTATCACCATTATAAATTTCATTAGTATACGCATCTATAAGGGTCACAACATTAAAAGCAGGATTGCCACGATAATCACCTTTAAAAATGACACTACCAGCTTTAATTGGTGGTTTTTTAGGATCATAAATATAATCTTCTTTTAATTTACCAATATTAACAGCATTTAAATCAACATTATCCCCTGGTGGAGCAATTAAATCAAGCTCTGCACCACTTATCCCATTTTGATTGCCTACAGCTTCAATTTTGACATAAGCTATATCATCATAAGTCCAAAGTTGATTACCACCTGTAGTTCCTTCTTTATCAAAATAAACAATATTAGTATAAGCGTTTTCCTCATTTAAATCAAAAGTTCCTGTTTTAGCTAAAATCCAATTATGATTATCCTGACTAACATAGATATTGTATTTTTTAATTGCATTAGTGCTTAACTTACTATCTAAAGCAGCTGTATACTTTATTCCTGCTAAGGCTAAATTAGTATTTAAACTAATAATTATATAGGCATCACTTTTATCTGTTTTAGCCTCTAAATTATTACCATTATAAACAATTGTTGTAACTCGTTCATTCCCATTAAAAACAGAGGTCGCATTACCATCAATTAATTTATATATACTATTATGTCTGTCATCAAGATTTTCATTTTCACTATCAATGCAATCAGCTTGATTTTTAAAATTAGAATAAATAGTAAATGTATCTTTTTTAACACTACCATCATGCATAATTTTTACTTCATCTAAAACATTAGTCGTTGTTTTATTTAATAAATAATCATAAGCAGTAATCTCATAAGTTAAAGCTTGATTATTTAAAGCACCGATCGTATCAGTAAAAGTATTTTGCGTTGTAAAGGCAATTACTTTACCATTACGCTTAATCTCATAACCCAAGATTTTTTCATTTTCTTTATTTACATTAAAATTCAAGATAAAACGTTTATTATTAGGATCTTCATCTAGTGTTGCTTCGACCATAACATCACTAGCTATTCCCTCTTGCTTACTAAGACGATAACGGCGTGCTTCATCGTTTAAATACCAAATAGAACGTGTTTCTAAAGCAAACTTAGAAGCATAATTTCGTGCTGTGTCACTTATTTTATAACCCCATTTTTCAAAGAAAGGTACTAAATTACGATTAGCAGCAGCACTAGCATACATAACTAATAAATCTTCTTTTGAACCTGTTAAAGAAGAATTACGACTCAAATGATTAATACGTGCATAAATCGAATTAACATCAGTAAATGTTAAATTATCATCATAAGCTAAATGTAATTGCCAATACATTCCAAGTTGAACAAAAACATTATTGGAAACCCCACTCGTATTAGATGTAACTTTTTCATATATTTTAGGATAAATATTACTACTTTCTAAGCGTGATTTTGATGTATCATTAGCAGTTTGCGCAAGAAGTGCATAAACATTATTAGTAATCTCAGCACTAGCAAGATTGCTTTGATTGATTTGATGACCAATTTCATGACTGATACCCCAACCAAAATAGCCATTAAAATCACTATATGTTTTACCAGTTAAAAGTCCTGAAGTTGAATTATAACCAACTCCTATATGATAACTTCCTGCATACATGAAAGCTCCAGCGAACATTCGCATATAACGAATATTAATTCGCGAAGCAGGCATTTCATCTTTTTTATTAGTTGCATTTTTGATCAGTCCTTTTTGACGATAGAAAAATTCAACCATTTCATCAAAAGCCGATAATGAAGTTGCTAATGAAGTTATTTTATCAGCTTGACTAAAGGAAGCAAATGTCTTCTCAACAACAGTAGCAGGAATAGATAATAAGCCATGCTTAGTAACAATTTCAGTTGCATTTAAAACACTAGTTCTTTCATCAAAAGGTAAATTTTGACGATGATAATTATCTGCTAAATTAGCCACATAATTATCTAAGGTATTAAAATAGTCAGTAAGAGCCTGCTTTTGTTCAACTTCAGTTTTATTATGAAGGTCTAAAACAGGAATTTTAACCCCCCCACTAACACGAACTTTGATAACATCGCCTTCTACTTGGCTTGGATAACGTAGATAAACACTACCACCACGTTCAGAAGCTATATTACCAATTTGTGGAACGGTTATTATATTTTGGCCAGCATGTAAATTAACAACAGTTTGATTCCAAACATTAGCCTCAGCATAATACTGTGTAAATACTAATTGTGGTTTTACTTTATTATTAGTTCCCACATAAATGGTTAATTTTTCGCCAGGACGGGCAACAATTCCAAGTGGCTGATAATCATTAAGGCTCATTGCCATGCCTAAATGATTATTTTTACTATTGCTTATTGTTTGATCAACAATAATAGTATCTTGCATAGCTTTATCATTAAGAATTGCCTTAGCATAAGCTAAATCTTTTAAGATAATTTCCCTATTAGGATGATATTCACCACTGATTAAATCTCTTGTATTAACGCGATTTTGTAATGCTTCAATCATTGCAAGTGTAACCCCACTATTTAGCTCAACTCGTAAATCATCTTTAAATAGCGCTGCTATTTCATCCTCTAAAGAATTATACTCATAAAATTTTATTTCTCTTAAAGCATTATTTCCAAAAGCTAAATAATTTGCTAGACAAATTTGTATTTTATTGGTATTAATTGCTTTTTCTAGATTGACAACATAGTATTTTTGTCCATTAGGACTATTAGTAGAACTGATACTAGCTTTAACACTTTGTTCTTTACCATCATGATCAAAGTAATAAATTTTAACATAAGAAAAAGCAGCTTTATCGTCTTTAGGAATCAAAAACATATGACTAATATTATAAAAAGCATCAAATTCAATAACAGGACCATTTTTAAAATAATTAAATCCACCAGTATCCCAAGTATTAGCTTGCCAATAAGTCTCATAATTATTGTCAACTAAAGCATAAGGACTAGAGGTAAACTGACCGCCTTTAATAGTTACCTTTTTAATATGATCAGTCACTTCTGTATTATTAGGACGATTTATTAAGCCAAAATTATAAGTATCAGGCATAATATAATCTTTTGTTGTACTTACGGATATATCTGACTTAGGCCCTTCTCCTATATTGTTTGTGGCACTAACACATATCTCATAAGTAGTATTAGGCTTTAAATCAACTAATTGATAATTTGTTGTAGCTATATTAGTTATTTTAGTATATTCTTTATAACCTTTTTGACGATAATAAACATTATATGTTAAAGCATTATCAGCTTTTTTATAACTAATATTAATACCTGCATAAACAGAAGTTAAATTTACCATATCTACCTTAGATGGAAGCTTTGTTGCTTCTAGCATAACACTTATTTCATCACTACAAAGACTTTTCCAATCACCATTAACTGCTCTAACACATACTCGGTAAGTAACATTAGGTTTTAAATCAGCAATTGTATATTCATTATAAGTTGTTTGATACATCTGATTTTTAATTACTTGATTGTCATGCATTTCTTTAACAAGAATTTCATAGCCAGTTACATTATCTAAATGATTAAAAGTTACTTTAATTTTTTCTCCTTGTGGTATTGCTTTTACATTAGTTGGTTTTTCAACCTTTACTTCTGGTACTTTTTCATAGACATTATTTAAAAATTCAACTTTAGCAATACTAGCAAGTTGTTGATTAGAAGACTTAGTTATATTGATGGTCACTTTTTTTACTGCTATTTGACCTTTTAAATCAATGGCAATAGTATCACTTGTTTTTTCATCTGTAAAGGTATGAATATCATTAGTTACTTCATAGGTTTTTTCAAAGGAATATTTTTTACCATTAATGTCTTCTATAATAAATGTCATAGCTTCTGGAGTGTTTTCTCTATCGACTTTTATTCGTAACTCGCTAGTCTTAACACTACTATGCATAGCAAGAGCTATTGTAGCTGGATTTTCAATAGAGATAGCTTCTTCTTTTAGTGGCTTTATATTTACCACACC
>CAOJZR010000024.1 GCA_948466105.1 uncultured Bacillota bacterium
AAAATCATTGTTATATTCTTCTTCTATAGTTAGATTTAACTTATGTTCTGTGGCATACAGTTTAACTTCTTCTATGGTATAATTAGTCATATCGACCATTTCATTATTACTTTTTTTACCACAAGATAAACATATCATACCGACAATTAATAGAATAACTAAACTATTTCTTACTTTTTTCATAATTCATCACATTTACATTTTACCACATATTAACAAGTTTTTAACCACTTTTTATAGAAATAGCGAGATTATTTATATTTTTAACCTTGTAAATATCTTATGTCTTTATTCAAGAACAATGATAAAAATAATGTCCTATTTTGAGATAATTTATACGAGGTGTAGTAATGGTTGGAAAAATGTTAAGGTTTATGCGCAAGTCAAGAAATTATAATCAAGCTGAATTAAGTAAAAAAGTACATTATGCTCGCAACACCCTTTCGCAATATGAAACAGGAACAATACAACCAAGTTTTGATACAATTGAAGAAATTGCTAAAGAATGTGGATATGTTATTTACTTCGAAGATATAAATACTAAAAAGAGATTTAAAACAAAAGATATTGATAGAAAAGATATAGAGCAAAATAAATAAATTTTTATAAAACACAGCATTTTTTAATTATCTTTTTCTAATATCATAAATGTCATTATAAGCTTATGACATTTTTATTTTATAAAAAAATCGCATTGCTGCGATTAATTTTCTTATTAAAGATAGAATCAATGTTTAATTGTGCTATATCAAAAAGGAATATTTACTTGGCTTTGAATGTAATCGGTTAATTTATGGAAAAGTATTAGTTACAACAACTATATAATATGTTACTATATGTTCTAATAACTATTTTTTACTATAAACTGATTATCATCAATATCTAATAACAATGTAGTGTTAGGTTTAATTTCTCCCCTTATAATTAAATGAGCTAATAAAGTCTCAATATTTTTACTAACATAGCGTTTAATAGGTCTAGCACCAAATTCTTTATTGTAAGAATTATCCACAATAAAATCTTTAGCACCATCAGTTAATTCTATTTTAATATGATTAACTTTTAAACGATTGTTAAGTTCTAATATTAATTTATCCACAATATTATAGACTACTTGTTTATCTAATGCTTTAAAAACCACTATTTCATCTATTCGGTTAATGAACTCAGGTTTAAAGTTTTGTTTTAAAATACTATCCATGTCATAATGTTCATCATTTAAAATGTAATCACTACCTAAATTAGAAGTCATAATAATAATTGTATTTTTAAAATCAACTGTTTTACCTTGACCATCAGTGATGCGACCATCATCTAAAATTTGCAACAAAACATTAAGAACGTCACGATGTGCTTTTTCTATTTCATCAAATAAAACAATACAATAAGGATTGCGTCTAACACTTTCTGTTAATTGACCACCTTCATCATATCCAACATAACCTGGAGGCGCACCTATTAGACGTGCTACACTATGAGCTTCCATATATTCACTCATATCAATTCTCACCATATGACGTTCATCATCAAAAAGTTCAAAAGCAAGACTTCTAGCCACTTCTGTTTTACCCACACCAGTTGGTCCTAAAAAGATAAAACTACCAATTGGACGATTGGGATCTTTAATACCCACACGTGCTCTTATAATCGCATCACTAACAAGGGCCAAAGCTGCATCTTGTCCAATTACCCGCTTACCTAAATTCGTTTTTAAATTGATTAACTTTTCTTTTTCACCACCTACTAATTTAGCAACTGGAATTCCTGTCCATTTGGATATAATTTTAGCAATATCTTCATCATCAACTACATCACTTAACATTTTAGAAGTATCTTGTTTTTTCAAAGCTTCTAATTCTTTTTCCAAATCAGGAATAACACCATGTCGTAATTTAGCTGCCATTTCTAAGTCATAATTACTTTCAGCTTGTTCTAATTTGAAACGATTTTTTTCAATTTCTTCTTTTTTCTTATTTATTTTTTCATTTATTTTTTTCTCATCTTCCCAATTTTGACGTAATGTTTTTTCTTCTTCTTTTAAAGTTTGTAATTTAGTTTTTATATCTTCAATTCTTTTTTTAGAAAGTTCATCTTTATCTTTTTTGATAGCTTCTAATTCTATTTCTAAACTCATGATATTTCGTCTTAAAACATCTAATTCAGCTGGAACAGAATCAATTTGGACTTTAATCGTTGCACATGCTTCATCAATTAAATCAATTGCTTTATCTGGTAAAAACCTATCTGTTATATAACGATCAGCTAAAGTTGCTGCAGTTGTCAAGGCACGATCTTTTATTGTAACTCCATGATAAAGTTCAAAACGCTGTTTAAGTCCTCTTAAAATAGTTATTGTATCTAAAACATTAGGTTCGCCTACCATTACTTTTTGAAAGCGGCGCTCTAAAGCCCCATCTTTTTCAATATATTTACGATATTCATTTAAAGTTGTAGCACCAATAACATGAATTTCGCCACGAGCAAGTAGAGGTTTTAACATATTACTTGTATCTATCGCACCTTCTAGACCACCAGAGCCAACAATCATATGAATTTCATCAATAAACATAATAATATTACCATTACTTTTTTCAATTTCTTTTAAAACATTCTTTAAACGTTCTTCAAATTCACCACGATATTTAGCACCTGCAATTAAAGCTCCCATATCCAATTCCCAAATGGTTTTATTCTTCAAGCTATTTGGTACATCACCTTTAATAATACGGCTTGCCAAACCTTCTACTATAGCTGTCTTTCCAACACCTGGTTGGCCAATTAAAACAGGATTATTTTTTGATTTTCTAGATAAGATACGTGTGATACTAAAAATCTCTTCATCACGGCCAATAACAGGATCAATTTTTCCATCAATTGCACTTTTAGTTATATCACGACCATATTTTTCTAAAACATTTTCTTCTTGATTCATATTCATTTTTCACACCTCTTTCTAATATTATTCGTTCTTTTTTTAGAACATATTCATTATAAAATATTTTTTAGCACTTGTCAAATACGAGTGCTAAAGGATAATAAAAAAAATATATATTATACTTTTTTTATTACTTGTTCATTGTCTAAGGAAGCAAATTCGTTGATTGCATCTATTGAAGAAACTGTTACTTCACGGCCATCTTCTAATCTTATTGTTGTATAAGTATTTGCATATTCTACCTTAGTTGTTGTTACAACACCTATTTGACCATTTTCTAATCTTACTGTTGTACCTTTAGAATATAGAGGAACATGTTTAAATAAGTGTTTAACTAAATCTTGAACATATACGTCATTTCCCATTGTTTTAAGATAAAGAATAGCATTATTAGGTGAAACTAATTCTTTATCATCTGGGGAAACTGTTGTTATCAATTTTTCATAATCTTTAGCAATTTTTAACATTTTTGCATAAATTCCACAATCAACTACACTATAGCCGCCAGGTATATCTCTATTATCTGCTCTTACATCTTGCAAACGAACGGCTTTTTTTATTTCACTAGCTGCTGTATTTAATCCATAAAGTAAGTCAAAAGAATATCTTGCAACTTGATTTTCATCATATTCTTGGTCGCCCTCTTTTTTTATTGATTTAAAAATATTGGGATCTTTTGCTAAGTAGCCAATATTGTGCAAAAGACCAATTTGGGCAATTCTATCTAGATTACTATCTGGTATTGCATCACCTGTTTTAGTCTTGATTGACATAGCTAACATTAACATAATTTGTGTCACAAAAACAGCATGATATTGTTTATTATCTTGATTGCGTAATTTTAATGGATTATAGACAAACTCAGCACTTTTTTGCATACATTCACGTAGTTCTTTAGCATTTTCCATTATTTCATAAAGATCCAAATTTTCTAGATTATTAACTATCTTATTAATCAATTGATCAGGAACTGTTTCTTCTAATACTATGCCTTTAGATAACTCATCATCAATACAAATGCTTAAAATATTTTTTTCTTTTAATTTATTTATTACACTTCCATTTATTGTATAGCCTTTAGTGATTAATGTTCGATTTTGTGAATCAATAATATTTTGGGCTAGAACCATACCTGGTTGTAAATCTTTGGTCTCTATAAATCTCATTGCTATTCCTCCCTATAATAAATATAGTTAAATTAATTAAATTTGTCAATAATTAATAGATAAAATATATTATTATCTTGATTACTTTACTCTTTTTTATACTCAAATATTTTAAAAATTCATCAAAAAAGAACTATTACTAGTTCTTAATTGTTTAAAGCATCAATTAATTCTTGCTTCTTCATTGTTGAGAAGCCAGATATTTCTCTTTCTTTAGCTAATTGTCTTAATTCGGCAACCGTTTTACTAGCTAAATCATTATTTTCATTAGTATTCTCTACTACTGCTTTTGTTACTTCTTTAGTTGTTGCTACTTTTTTAGTTTCATTAACAGCTTTTTTAGTTTCTTTACTAGCAAGTTCAACTAATTTTGCAAAAGCTTCTTTATCATTAATAGCTATTTCACTAAGCATTTTTCTATTAATTGTTATCCCATTATTAGTTAAACCATTAATAAATTTTGAATAACTAATTCCATTTTCACGACAAGCCGCATTAATTCTTGTAATCCATAATTTTCTAAAATCTCTTTTCTTTTGCTTTCTATCTCTATATGCATATTTTCCAGAATGCATTACTTGTTCATTAGCTGATTTAAATAATCGATGTTTACTTCCAAAATAACCTTTAGCTTGTTTTAGAACTTTTTTATGACGTGCACGGCTTATAGTTCCACCTTTAACTCTTGTCATACTTCTCTTCCTCCTTATTTAATTAAATCTTTTAATTTTTTTGAATCTGGTACGCTTAGTAAAGAACCAATTCTACCTTTTCTATTACTAGCTGCATTTTTCTTACCAGTATTATGTCTTGTTCCAGGTTTTCCTATTTTTACAGTGCCTCCTGGTCTTACTTTACATACCTTAGCTACACCTTTATGTGTTTTTTGTTTTGGCATAAATAATCCTCCTATTTTTCCTTTTTGGGTATTAGAATCATAATCATATAACGACCATCTAATTTGGGATTCTGTTCAACACACGATACATCACTAAGAGCATCTTTAAAACGAATTAACACATCTTTTCCAAGTTCCTGATGCGCCATTTCTCTACCTATAAAGTGAAGAGAAACCTTTACTTTATGTCCTTTTTCCAAATATCTTTTAGCATTATTAAGTCTTGTATTAAAATCATGGATATCAATATTTACTGACAAACGATACTCTTTCATTTCTAAGTTGGCTTCTCGTTGTTTTTTCATATTTTCTTTTTGTCTTTTTTTATTTTCATATTTAAATTTATTATAATCCATTATTTTACAAACGGGTGGATTTGAACTAGGATTTATAAGTACCAAATCAAAACCTGCATAATTAGATAATGTAAGGGCATCTTTGATATTCTTAGTACCTAATTGTTCTCCACCTGGTCCAATCACCATAACTTCCTTAGCACGTATTTGCTCGTTTATGAACATTTCCTTTTCCTTTGCTATACCTAACACCTCCATAAAAAAGTGAATACAAACGTATCCACCATAAAACCAAAGAAAAAATAATATTTTAACTTGGCGTTTAACCCAAAGACAATAATCAATCGGGTGAGAAGTGGATACTTCTGCTTTCCTTTTTTCTTAACAATAAATTATACATATAAAGTATATGTTTGTCAATAGTATTTTTGAACAAAAAAAACTTACCTATTTAACAAATGGTAAGAAAGCCATAAAACGAGCTTTTTTTACTTCTTGAGCAACAACTCTTTGATGTTTAGAACAAGTACCAGTAATTCTTCTAGGAAGAATTTTTCCCTTGTCATTACTTATATATTTTTTTATGATTTCATCTTTATAATCAAGAGTTTTACCTGCACATAATTGACATATTTTTTTCTTTTTTCTATAAAATTCTGCCATATTTTCCTCCTTTTAGTCTAGGAAATTATCATCAATAGAAACACTATCACCAAAATCTGCAAAAGGGTCATTTTCAACGCTTACTTCAGCTACTGGATCAATAGCAGGAGCAATAGGTTCATAATCAAAATCATTCGCACGAGACTGTGCTTGATTTTTACTTTCTAAAAACTGAACAGAATCCGCTAAAACTTCGGTTGTGTATCTTTTATTACCATCTTTATCAACATAATTTCCTGTTTGTAATCTTCCTTCAATTGATACCAAGCTTCCTTTATTCAAATAATTACACACATTTTCAGCTTGTTTACGCCATACAACAATATTAATAAAATCTGTTTGTTTTTCACCTTGGGCATTATTATATGTTCGATTAACAGCTAACGAAAATCTAGTATAAGCTAAATTTGAACTTGTATATCTAAGTTCTGGTTTGGCAGTAATTCTACCAACTAACATAACACGATTCATTGTTACCTCTTTTCTTAAGCTTCTTTTTTTGTAATTAAATGACGAATGATATCTTTACTTATCAATGCTAAACGATTAAATTCATTTATTGCATTGTCATTATTAGCTTTAATTGTTAAAACAAAGTAATAACCACTTTTGAAATCTTTTATTTCATAGGCCAATTCTCTTTGACCCATTTCTTTAGAATCAATAATTTCAGCGCCATTTGAAGTTAAAATATCTTCAAAATTCTTACAAACTTTTTTTACTTCATCTTCTTGTAAAGTTGGTCTTACAATATAGATAACCTCATATTCTCTCATTTTCACACCTCCTTATGGTCTATTGGCTTTTTTCAACAAAAAGCAAGGAGTAATTTAATACTCGCGATTATTATAACAAAAATAATAGATAATGTAAATAGGCTTCTTACTTTATCTATTAATAAAACTATGCTTATAAATTTATATTATTAAACATTAAATCTGAAATAGCAAATATCACCATCTTGCATTTCATAGTCTTTACCTTCAAGGCGCATTTTGCCATTTTCTCTAACTGTCTTCTCACTACCACAAGCTTTTAAAGCATTAAAATCCATAATTTCTGCTTTAATAAAACCTTTTTTGAAATCAGTATGAATAATACCTGCACAATCAGGTGCTTTCATACCTTTTTTAAAGGTCCAAGCTCTAACTTCATCACTACCAGCTGTAAAAAAAGTAGCAAGTCCAAGTAAACTATAAGTCGCTGTTATTAATTTATCTAAACCACTTTCTTTAATTCCAATATCATTTAGAAATGTTTTTTTATCTTCATCATTTAATTCACTTAATTCTGATTCAATTTTAGCGCACATTACAATAACGCTACTACCTTCTTTACTAGCATAATCTTTTACTTTAGTAACATATGCATTTTCACTAGCTAATAAATCGTTTTCACCAACATTAGCCATATAAATAATGGGTTTAGCTGTTATTAAATTAAATGGTTTTAATATTTTCTTTTCTTCTTCGGTTAGTTGTAATTTTCTAATTGCTGTATTTTCTTCTAAACTTTTTTTTAATTTTTCTAGCAGCATAACCTCATTCAATGTTTCTTTATCTTTGGACATACTAGCTTTTTTGCCTATCTTAGATAAACGATTGTCAATTATCTCTAAATCAGAAATAATGAGTTCTACATCAATTATTTCAATATCTCTTATAGGATCAACTTTATTTTCTACATGAATAATATTAGAATCATCAAAACATCTTACCACTTCACATATAGCATCTACTTCTCTTATATGAGATAAAAATTTATTTCCTAAACCTTCACCATGAGAAGCTCCTTTTACTAAACCAGCAATATCAGTAAACTCAAATGTTGTGG
>CAOJZR010000025.1 GCA_948466105.1 uncultured Bacillota bacterium
AAGTACTCACTAAATAAAAAGATAAATTAATTTGAATATTTAAGTCGATACTGTACAGGTGACAAGTATCCTAAATTCTTTTGAATACGTTCGTTGTTATACCAATGAACGTATTTTTCTATTTCCTCTTTTGCTTGTTTTCTGGTTAATTTATTAAATTGACATAACCATTCATGTTTTAATTGCATAAACCAATTCTCAATTGGACTATTCTCCCAACAATGTCCTCGATGTGACATACTTCTTGTGAAACTCATCTTTTCTGCTAATTCAACATACTCATATGCAAAGTAAACTGCTCCTTGATCAGTATTTACTATTGCATCTTTTTGAGGTTTTAAATCTTTATAACTTTCTTTAATTAAGCCAATATCATTGTTATTTGATGTGGAAAGTGATATAATTTCTTTATTGAAGTAATCTTTAATAGCTGATAAATATAGTGTTCCATCACTACATTTAATATAGCTAACATCAGAAGAAAACTTTTGACCTGGTTTCTCGGATTTAAAGTTACATTCAATTAAGTATGGAGCCTTATTTGTAAGGTTCTTTTCTTTTGCTCTACAAACAGATAATCCCTTTTTAGTACGTTTTACTGTTTCTAATCCTAAAATATTTTTATAGCGTCTTATCAGTTTATGATTTAATACTATTTTTAGTTTATTTTCTATATGCTTCTTTAATCTTATTGTTCCATAAATCCCTTTAACATTTCTATGCTCTTCTAATATCACATCAGCAATTTTTTGTTTATAGTTATTAGCAATTGGCTTACCTATATTACACCATTTATAATAACTCCTTCTGTTTACATTTAAAACTCGACATATCCTTAATACTGGATATTCATTTTTTAGTTTTTCGATAATTTGATATTTTTCTATTTGTGTTGCTGAGAGCGGATTTCCATCAGAAGAGCATAGGATTTTTTTAATATATCAATATCCTCCAGTTCTTGATTGTATTTCTTTTTACCCCGATTGTCTTTTCCTAATATTCCCTTATCATATTCTTGGTTCCAACGACTTACTGTTCCAGAATTCGATATATTATATTTATTCATCAAATATGATATTGTGGCGCCTTTTTTTAATTCTTTAACTATTTGTACTTTTTGTTCTAAAGTCCATTTTTTATGTTTTCCCATGAAAAAATACCTCCTTGATTCTTTCTAAATAAATTTTATCATTCTTTTTATTTAGTGTGAACCTTAAAGGTATTATAATCTTTCAATCCTTTTTTTATATACAAATAACACCAAACTTAATATGATTATCATAGATATCTATGATACTGTGTCTCATCTTCATCACTATATTCTTTAATCATAGTAAACTCTGCTGATTCTATAGTTTTTTTACCAAATGAGTTAGAATTATCTACATTAGCAATTAAAATATCAATATCAGTTTCTTTGCACAAAATAAACGATATTTCGTTTAAAATTAGTTTCCCAAAACCATGACCATAATATTTTTTTAAAATTCCATAATAAACAGAAACTGCTTTTCTACCATCAGCTATTTTAACTTCCATACCCAATCCCAAATAACCAATGATTTTATTTTCAGCTAATACTAAATAGCCATTTCCAAATATATCATTAGCTATTTCATTTTTATTATAAGCATTTAAATCACCTAAATAAGGAGTTGTGCTAGAAATATCTTGCAAAATTTTTTGATGTATAATATTTTCGTTTTCTATTTTAATAAACTCTAAATACTTTCCTTTCATAAATTACCACCACTTAATTATTTCTATAATAGAATAGCACAAAATATATGTTTGTACAACATCAAATATTGAAATAACCAGATTATTTTTCTAAATTATAAATAAAAGATAAAATTCAACTTTTCAAGACATAACGTCACGTCTACTAGTCTCTATTATATATTTTCTATTTTAATCCTAGTTAATAATTTAAATAAATTTCTATCATTATTTTTATTTAATAGACATTATAATTAATTATCAACTTTTCGATATATATCAACCTTTTTTGACCCATATTTTTTATGTTTTAATAGAAATAATTTGTCTGTTTTTATATCTTCATCATCATACTCAAAAATAACCAAACCGTTATTTTTAATAATTTTTTTATTACAGATATAATCTAACAAACGTTTTTTTTCTTTAAAATTATAAGGAGGATCCAAAAAAATAATATCAAAACTAATATTTTCTTTGGCAAAATAAGCTAAAGCTTGAAAACAATCCATTTTTATTAATTTATAGCAGGCTTCCATTTTATTCAAATTTTTCTTAATCGTATTTACTGCTTTGGGATTACAATCAATAAAATAACACATTTTAGCATTCATACTTAAAGCTTCTATCCCTATAGCACCACTTCCAGCAAACAAATCTAAAAATAAAGAGTCGACTACTTCAAATTGAATCATGGAAAAAATCGATTCTTTTACTCGATCCATAGTTGGTCTTGTTCCTTCTATATCAAAGCCTTGCAAATATTTTCCTTTATATTTTCCACTTATAACTCGCATTACACCACCAATGTTATTATACAATTATTTAAACATTGTTACAATACTAGAAAGCATTTCGGTAGCATCAGCTATACGTTGTAATTTATCAGCTGCTGTTAATTTATAATTTTTTTTTACTTCTTCCTCAAAATGTTTAAAAAGAGCAGGATCACGATTCAAGATTTTATACCAATAAGAATGTTCCCTTATATATTTTAAATAATTAGAATTATTTTTTAGTCTAAACTGTATATCTAAAGTCATTAATCCTCAAAATGCTTATATAAAGGTCTTGGTTTATAATCCGTCTTGGTATCAGTTTTCTTATTAGCTGAAAAATCCTGAACTACCCCTAATACTCTTTGTAAATTATTTACACTATTTTGAATACTATCAAGGTCAATATTCTTTAGCCAAGCAAGTAAATCAAAAGCTCCTACTGCGCTAGCTGTTTGTTGTACTTCATTTTTAACAGTTTCTCTTTTCATATAAGGAGTCCATATATCATTATCTTCACCATATAAATCAAACATCTCATAAAATTTTTGCCAACTCATGTCATCATTCTTAACATGTTTTATTAAACTAGGATTCTTCTTTACAAAATTTTTGAAATCATCTATACTTGCCATATAACCACCTATTTCATTATATGTTTTTAATAGATTTTGTGTACAAAAAAACTTGGAATTTAGACCAAGAATTTCCTATTTAGTGTACTTTTTTTACTATCACATTTTGTCTCTGAACTTCTTTTTTCTTTATATATAAGCGAACGATAAACAGGATGAATATATTCCATATTAACAGGAAGACGTTTTAATATCTCATCTTTATTACCATTTGAATTAAAATATTTTTCAATATCTTCAGGTGTTAAACCATTACTATTCCAATATTGCCATCTTTTTTCTTTAACCATCGCTGATATAGAAATCTTAGATGCTCCGTTTGGCAATATTTCATAATTAAAACCATAGCCATTATTTATACAAATAGAACTACCATGTAAATAACCATATTCTCCTTGATAAACTTGATTGTTTTTAAACATTTGCGTAAGTCTAAACATCTCTAAACCAATTCCTAGCAGTTTTTTTAGACTAATACTATTACCTATGTAAAGTTCCTTTTCTATCTTCAAATTTTCTATGACAAATCGCTTTTTACTATTAGTAACCACATTTATTTCTTTGATAAAAGTACTAGTAGCTGCTTTATCAAATATATGATATCTTAAATAAAATAAAGTATCCCTTTCTTTACATATTTTATTATTTATTTCGCACTCTCTTTCATCAAAAATAGTTACAATAATATTATTTTTAGTATCTATTTCGACTTTATATAAATAGCTTTTATTAATAGGATAATCAAGACAACGCAAATCAAGATTAATAGTTCCCTCTAAAGGTAAACTAGCAATTTTTCTTTTTAAGATATCATCTAATTGCTTTAAACTAACTTCATTGTCTTTTATTTCAGGTGTACTTTTTAAGAAAAAGCCATACTCTAAATTAATTATATTTTCTTTATCCATGATATCCCCCTCTTTTTTAAGAGTATTCTATACTAATATTATAATATTGTCAAATTTATAATTTATTTAATATAATTATATCATAAATAAAAATAATAATACAAAAAAATAGGCAATAGGCCTATTTTTTAAAATCCACTACAGTTTCCACAATCATTATTGATAACTTGGTTTTCTTCACTACAAGTATACTGTGGAGTGTATGTATGTTCATAAATGTGACGATTAATTACATGTGTATGAATAGGACAGATATGTGGTACTTGATGATAAAATTCTTTTTCTATACATTTTGTAGTTACTGGTTCTGTAACAGGACATTCCATTTGTGGTTGATTACAACCACATCCTCCAAAGCCACCAAAGCCCATTTGGCGATCGCAACAACTTCTTTTGTTGAATAACATTTTTCTCCCCCCTTGTCTAATGTATAATATGAGGAAATTAAAAATGTAGTAAGGATGTTTGACTTAAAATTGTTAAAAAGGTAATTTAAAATTACCATTTTTAAATTGCTTCATCATTAGTTTCATTTGTTCAAATTGTTTTAATAAACGATTTACTTCTTCTACAGTTCTACCACTACCTTTAGCAATACGTACTTTACGAGTGGCCTTTAAATTCTCAGGATGTCTTCGCTCATAAGGAGTCATAGAAAGAATAATAGCTTCAATATGAGCCATTTGTTTAGGATCAATTTTCACATTATTTAAACCCATTTTTTTAGCTCCTGGAATTAATTTTATTAAATTTTCCAAAGGGCCCATTTTTTTTATTTGTTTTAGTTGTTTAAGAAAATCTTCTAAATCAAATTGTCCTTTACTAAACTTTTTAGCAGAAGATAGAGCTTCTTCATCAATTACGGCTTCAGCTTTTTCAATCATGGACATAATATCGCCCATTCCTAAAATACGAGTAGCCATTCGCTCTGGATAAAAAGGCTCTAATCCATCCATTTTTTCACTGACTCCAATAAATTTAATTGGAAGATTAGTAAGATGTCTTATTGATAAGGCAACCCCACCTTTCGTATCACCATCCAATTTAGTTAAAATAGCACCAGTTAATGGTAATTTTTCATTAAAACCATTTATTACATTAATAGCATCTTGCCCCATCATACTATCGATTACTAAAATAATCTCCTGTGGCTTAAGCTCCTGATTTAAAGCATTCAATTCATCCATTAAATTATCATCAATATGAAGTCTTCCTGCTGTATCAATTAAGACATAATCAAAATTATGTTCTTCGGCATAACAGCAAGCATTTTTAGCAATATTAACAGGATTAGAATTACCTTCTTCATAAACTTCTATAGAAAGCTCTTTACCGATTTGTTTTAGCTGATCAATAGCTGCTGGTCGATAAACATCACATGCGACTAATAAAGGTTTTTTATTATGCTTTTTTCTTAGATGCAATGCTAATTTGCCAATAGTTGTTGTTTTACCACTTCCTTGTAATCCTACTAACATTAAAAGTGCAGGCGAACCTTTTAAATTAAGTTCTTTTTTTTCGCCACCTAATAATTCAATTAGTTCATCCTTTAAGATTTTAACAAAAACTTCTCCTGGTTTTAAGCTTTTACTAACCTCGCTTCCCAATGCTTTTTCTTTAACTTTTTTAATAAATTCTTTAACAACAGTATAATTAACATCAGCCTCTAATAACGCAAGGCGAATTTCTCTTGTAATATCACTTATATTTTCTTCTGTTATTTTACCATAACCTTTTATTTTATTTACAACATTTTCTAATCGCGAACTTAAATTTTCAAACATATTATCACCTTTTTATATTTTATCAAAAAAAAAAGCAATTAGGAATAATTAACTTTGTTTTTTTCATTTATTTACTAAAGATAGGTGCATAGAGATCAATTAAAAAATTATAATTACTTTTTAAAGATAAATTTAATATATAATTTTTTTATTATTTTATGTAATAAATTATTTATACTAGCTCCAACTATATATCCTATAACTAACATTAAAAGACAATAATTATGCAAAATACCATTATTTATTTTTCTTAATATAATAAAATACAATAATACATTGAAAATTACAAACATAAATGTAATAATAATACTAAAATATTTCTTACTACCATATATAAACTTCGAATTGAAGTGTAAAAATATAAAGAAAAATGATCCATAAAGAAAAGAAAAAAGAAGGGTTGCTACTTGTATTTCTAAATTCATTTAAAAAGCTTAGAAAAAACACTGTCTTCTTTTTCTTTTTTATTACCATTTTCCATATAATTTAAACTACTTAAAGTGCCTTTGATTGAGACATTACCTGACATTGTATCAAGCTTAATTATTTCTAAATCATGACCTTTAATAACAATATAGCCCATAGTTGTTTCCATTAAAAATTCTTCATTATCAAAACTATCAATTTTTTTTACACCACTTACTAAAATGCTTTTTCGATCATTAATAGTTACATTATGATTAATCCCACTAGTTATATCTTTGTCCATATAATCACTCCTAAGAAATTATATGAATTATAAAACTTATTATACTATTTTAAATCAAGTTTACGTTCAAAAACATTAACCAACATATTATAAAATTTTTCATCTTCTACTGTTTCAAAAGCAAGATCTGTACTTGTACTCACATCCCTAACAATAAAATTATCTTCTAATACTTGGTTTTCAGTGTCATTTAGTAAAGCAAGAAGAATATATATATCATCATTATAATCTATTGTTTCAACAACGATATATTTATCTTTATTTGTAAATTCAACAACATCATTCTTATTGACCACTATGCCACCTCTCTTATATTATACTTTTTTATTTTAAATTCATTAGCGGCGATTTTAGATATAATACTAATAATACCCAAAACTTCAGCTTGACGCACCTTTATAGGCACAATTCGGATTGGGTTTTTATGCTTTTCTTCTACAATTGGTATATCGGTTGAAATATCTTTTCTCACATCTTCTACTAGTTCATTAGATTCAGGTTGATAATCACTTAAATCTTCATATAAAGCACTTCGACTTTTTCTCCTAGTGTTTTCTTTTATAACAGGCTTTTCTTCTAAAATATTATCTTCAACTTTTGGTTCTTCTGCACTAATTTCAACATCTAAATGACGCTCTTCTAATTGTTTTTCAACTTTTTCTAATTTGCTAACCATAATAGATAATTGACTATCAAGTTGAGCTAATTTCTCATTAGTCTGTTCAATTCTTTTTTTGATTACATTACTATCTTTAACTAAAAAATTATAGGCTTTATCCACACTAGAATCTGATCCAACTTTTTCTAGCTCTTTTCTTGATATTTCAACTTCAATGTTATATTTTGTATATATATCTAACTCTTGTCTAAAGATTTTCATTAGATATTCTAACTCTTTTTTCTTATTTGAAAAGACTTTATAAGTTAATAATAACATTTCTTTTGTCATTAGTTATCCTCCCTATTCTATAGTTAATTATAGCATATAATAGCTTTTTTGTGTAGATTATTTTACTATAAGAGTGTAAACAGATAGATGTTAAATGTTTTAATTCATTAATTTATTAAGTAATATTATTTTTAATCAATAAAAAAATGTGTTAAAAACACATTT
>CAOJZR010000026.1 GCA_948466105.1 uncultured Bacillota bacterium
CTTTAAATTTAGTTCCCAATCCTCCAGGATCTTTATCAATACAATCTGCAGGATCATTAGCAAAACATAGCTCATTAGACATGCCTGTATTATCAACATAAGCATATTTCGGACAATTATTTCCTCTTAAAGACAAATCAAGAGCTGTATCGTTCCAAAAAATTTTTTTAGTTGGAAGATTTTTATTTCCAACCTCATCATAAAATTTAATTTTATAATAAGGACTATTTGGATTATCATTATCATATCTAGCAAATACTTGAAAATCTCCAGTATTATTATAATACCTTATTTCAACAAGCCTATTATCAGTATCACTAACTTTATTTCTATAGGTACAAAGGGTTGTATATGATAAATCATCAGCTTTAACATCTAAATTAATATTAAAAATAATTCCTAAAAGAATAATGGTAAAAAAGATATATTTTTTATTTTTTATTTTCATATTTTCCTCCTAGAAATTAGCATTACATTTATTATTCATAAAACAATTAATACAGCTATTTACTGTTTGAGTTTCTTTAGATGTTCCTATCATTCTAACAACCATCTGCATAATTAGAACAATTAAGAAAACAAGTGCAGCTGCTATTAATTTTTTAACTAGAGAATCTCTACCTTTTTTTATTTCATCTTCCTTTTGTGAAGCACTTGCCTTTATTAAATCAATGCTTCCCTTAATAACTAACATAATAGGAACAGCTATTTTAATTACATCAAAAGCAAGTTTTGTTATTTTAGGAAGTGTTTTTGGAATATTGTTAAGTTCTCCACAAGATACATAGCCAAGCATTTTATTACTTACTGTACAAGCATTATTAACCCAAACGCAAAATGTTCCAGCCTCACATAGTGATTTTGTTTTATATGAAGAACATATATTAGCTACATTGGCATCATGATTTTTTATAATAATATTAGAAGATGATTTAGATACATCTATATGATAAGTTGTTGTATTAGTAAGCACTTTTTTAGCGGTATCTACTTTTGTATCATTATCAAACATATAATACTCAGATGCACTTGCAAGCAAATATTTAGGACAAGTTTTCCAATTACTTATATGAGTATAACCATAAAAACTAGTAAACTCCTTTTCTGACAATGTACCTTTAACATCATTTAGGCGACTCCAATTTATAAGTGGTTTTTGTGTTTTCTTTAATTCACCATTCTCATCAAATTCAATCTTTATACGATCATTATTATACATGTATTCACAACTATAAGTTTGAGCAGAAACATTATAGTTACATATAAATATCCCAATTATTACTGTTATAACATACAAAAATGCTTTTTTCATATTTTTCCTCTTTCTTAATGACAATAATTCTACTATATTATAGCACAAAAAAAAACAATAATAAAGATTTTATTGTTTTTTTACTTACTAACAAGAGTACAATTATTTCCGCTAGTACCATTAACAAAGCAATCTATACAACCACTTATATTTTGATCATTAGATACAACGCCAACAAGTAACTTAACTACTACAACTACGAAAAATACAATAGCAGCAGCAATTAATCTTTTTACAAAAGTTTGTTGACCTTTTTTTATTTCGTCTTCCTTTTGGGCCATTACTGCTTTACCTAAATCCATCATTCCAAATATAATTAATATAATAGGTATAGCAATTTGAATTATTGTTACTACCATACTAACTGTATCTGGTAGCTTGCCATCAAAACTAAAACTATCAAAACTACCACAAGTATAAGTTGCCAATGTAAACATAAATATTCCTCCCTTGAATTAAATTCTAATATATTTATTTTTTTTTGTCAATATTATTAACAAAAATTGTCACTTTAATAAGTATGGTTCTTCTTTAGTTCCTTTTCCTGATGAAATAAGCTCATCATTAGATAAATATCCAACTAAATAAAAATTACTAAATTTATTGGCCTCATTAAATACCAAACCATAAGACATTAAAAAACCAACTAAATACGTGTTATCGCCAGAAGCGTTAGAAGTCCACGAAGTTTGAATTGTCTCACTTAAGTAATTATAATTATAGCAAGAAGCACTAGAAATTGAAGTACAATTTTTATCACGACTAGCTAAAGAATACTCACTTGGAGTAATAAGACCTAAATATTGTCCATAATCTTTTTGACTACAATCAATACCTAAATTAATACTTAAATCCTTTTCATTTCTTTTACCAGTGCAAACACTATGTACTAACAGGCGTTTTTTTATATTATCATTATATTTTTCATAAATGCTATTTAATTTGTCTTTAATTCGACTAACTGAATAATCATTAATACCTAATGTATAATTCATCTCAACATTGTATCTATTATCCCATTGTGCCTTTTCTTTTTCAGCTTCATTTTTTATCATTCGAA
Source organism: uncultured Bacillota bacterium (assembly GCA_948466105.1). GTDB lineage: Bacteria > Bacillota_I > Bacilli_A > RF39 > UBA660 > CAOJZR01. The sequence goes on from CAOJZR010000026.1 coordinate 2,373, forward strand.
TACCCGTTTCGTCTATTCTTAAAATTCGCCACAATTCATCATTAAATTTAATATAGTTATCAACATTTTCTCCCCTATATATGTACATATTATCATACGTATATAATCCATCGCCAGCACTAACTGTTTCTTTAGTTAAAACTGATTTCAATGTCTTAGTCACATAATTAGTACAAAATAAAGTTGGAAAATACAAATAGTTTTCCCCATTTTTAACAACTTTGACTTCACCAGTACAACTATTATCTTTTGATATTTTAGATAAATCTTTTAAATAACCTTCTGCTACTAGTGTACTTGTTGAAACAACACTACTATCACCATCATTACTAGGCAGTTCATGATTATTATAATAACTAATAGCTGCATTTTTAATTTTTGTTTCTAATACCTCATAACCTATTTTATTACCTACGAATAAAGAAACAATAAAAACTAAGACAATAACTACCACCACTACACCAATAGCAGTTAATAAATATAAAAACAGTTTCTTTTTATCATCCATAATATCCCCCTCTATTTACATTTATTATTTAAAAAACAATTCATACAGCTCATAATATCAGCATTTTCCGTTCCAGAAGATACTAGACCAACAGCTAATTGAACAATAATAAATACAAAAAATACAATTGCACCTGTTAAAAGCCGTTTAATAAATATATGTTGACCTTTTTTTATCTCATCTTCCTTTTGGGCCATTACCGCTTTAAGTAAATCAAGCATACCAAAAATAATAATAACAATTGGAACAACTACTTTTATTATATTATAGACAGTTGAAACTATCTTAGGTAATCGCGCTGGTATATTATCAATTGAACCACATCTTAACATATCTCCTTCATTATAAGTGGCACCATCATTAGTACTAGAGTCATTTACACCATCTGTATTATCATCATTTTTAGAATATTTACTATAATCAAATGCACACTTATTTAAACTATTCCATGTACAGTACTGTGCATCGTTACATTCTTCTTTAGTTGTCATCTCAGCACATTCATTAGTAAACTGATCTATTTCTGCTTTATCATCAGCCTTTACATTCATTGTAAATGTCAAAAAGCATAACATTGTTAATAAAAAAATTTTTTTCATTTTTCCACCCACTTTATAACAATTCCATTATACAATATAAATAAAAATTAAGCAATTATAAAATGTAAACTTAACAAAAACAAAAAAACATAACTCAAATTTAAATTATGTTTTGCCCCTTTTTTTTTATTTTTTATTAAAAATTTATAATTATATAATCTTTTTTAATATAAATCATTTTACAGCCTCTAAACAATTTATAAACAACAAAAGCCCATTATATCATATGCTATAATGAGGTGAATAACATGAACTATGATTATCAATTTGGAAATAGCTACTATAACTATTACAATAACATAGGAATTCAAAGTAAAGAATACCAAATTTTAGCCCCCCAGCAATCACAAAATGAACAACCAGGAAAGGAATACCTTATGTTGCCTACTCCTATCTTTGACAACCCTAACTATATAGGAAGCAATAAATTAAAAGATAAAGTAGCCATTATTACTGGTGGTGACAGTGGATTAGGAAGGGCTTGTGCCATTGCTTTTGTTAAAGAAGGTGCTAAGGTAGTTATTCCTTATTATAATGAACATATCGATGCCAATTACACCAAAGACTATATTGAAAAACTAGGCGGTGAATGTTTGCTTTTGGCAGGAGATATTACCGATAAATGTTTCTGTCAAAAAATAGTTAGCCGAACTATCGAAAAATTTGGCCATATTGATATATTAGTAAACAATGCAGGTGTCCAATATCAACAAGATAACTTAGAAAATATCAGCGATGAGCAGTTTGATCGCACCATGAAAGTAAATGTTTATGGTATGTTTTATCTAACCAAAATAGCTTTACCTTACTTAGAATCAGGAGCTTCCATTATCAATTTATCTTCTGTAACAACTTTCTATGGTGATCCTCAGTTAATTGATTATGTAACTACTAAAGGGGCAATTGTTGGCTTTACACGTGCCTTAGCTAGAAATTTAGCCCTTAAAAATATTCGTGTTAATGCTATTGCTCCAGGATTTTTTTGGACTCCTTTACAACCAGCATGTTGGGTAAAAGAAAAAATACCTTCACTAGGTAGCAATTCTGCTATGGCAAGGGGGGCAATGCCATATGAGTTAGCTCCAACCTTTGTTTTCCTAGCATCTGACGATTCTAGTTATGTGACTGGGCAAGTTTTACACAATAATGGTGGTGAAGTAATGGGTTAAATTATCCCAAAATAAAAGCTATTTTTTCAAATAACTTTTATTTTGGGATAAAATTTTAGTAAAACTATTTCTATTAAATTCTATATATAATTTATTTAAAATATCTTCTACTATTTCTTGATAATCAACAATAGTATATTGACAGTTATCTATATCATAAACTATATCAGCTTTAGCTAGCTCATCTTGACATTCAAGTGTATCTTTATAAACTGTTTTAATATTAAATGAATGTATATCCATTTTTTCTATTTGCTTTGTAACTACAACTCTTACTTTAAACCCCAAATATTTTAAAGTAAGAGCCAATGTTTTTAAAGTTTCATTATAACCATTTAAAACAATTCGAGCATTAGTTATATCTTCTTTTTTTACAAGTGATATAAATTCAATACCCTTTTCTTCACACAAATTCAACATTTTTTTATCAAATGATACAATCACTACATCTTCATCTATATTATTAAAAAAATTTTTATCTAACTTATCAAAATCAACCGATTTTTCCGTAAAAATAATCATTTTATATTCACTTACATATTGTGGATACAAATTTTTATAATATGTTACTGTATAATTTTTTTTTAATAAGTATTCTATGTCAGTATTTCCAATTTCACCTATTATTAAAATATTCATGACATCACCTATTAATATAATATGTTTAATAAATAAAATTTCCACAAAAAAATGAATAATATCATTATTCACTTTGTCTATCAAAACCCAATTTTACTAAAAATGAATTTAAAACTGGTATACGTTTTTCTCTTTCATCAATGGGTGGTAAATTATAAAATAGTTTTAGTTTTGATTCATATTCAAATTCTAACAAATCTTTAGAATTAATTAAACTTTGATTTAAAATAACCTTCTTATCTTTATACTTTTGTAAGGATTTAGGATTAATCATCATTAATTTATTAAGTTTAATCATAGATGGCTCTATTAAATAAATAACCTCATCAACTATATCAGATACATCCCCATTCAAATCAACAAGAATAACTTCTGTATCATTATATCGAGCAAGTGTATTTCCCAAATCTTTAGCATTAATGCTATACATATCCTTTTCTCTAAAGTAAACAAAATCTTTCTTTTCTAACTCCAAAGCAACAACTGAATAATTTTTTTCAAGTTGTTTTTTCATTGCATAAATAAGTGTTGTAGCACCTGATTGTTTAGTAATATTTTGAATGCCAATAACTCTTCTAATACTAGTTTCAATAGGTGATGTTTCAACATTATTAATAGATTCTTTTTTATCAATTACTTCGGTATTATTTAACTGATGATATTGAGCAACATCACGATAAGTATTAGGATTATTATATAAATACATAATTCCCTCATTATTACGAGTAAAATTATATATCCCTATTGATATTAACTTAGACAAATAAGCAGGTGATGTACTACTTGGATCATTGTCTAAAAGCAATATCACTTTATCCATATCAAGAGCAATTGAAAGTTTTTGTAAAGTAGTAATATCTTGATAATTTTTAAGAGCAGTTATATCTAATATCATTCTTTGATAAAAAAAGTTTTTAAACTCATTTACAATATCATCAACATTAAAAACACCATTTAAATGTTTAATAATATCAACATTCAAATCTTGAAGCATATCTTTATATTTATTTGAGATTATTACATTCATATATTCCTCCTAGTAAACCATATTATACATAACCGTTGTCTCACCATAAATAGGAAACTCTAAAATATCATTAACAAGTGGTATTTCAAAATACATATAAGCAGTTACACCATAGTATATTCCTTTAGGATTACGATAATATTCGCTACTTGCTTGATTGTTATATCGCACAATACAGTAACGATAATTAGCATAATCTGTTAAAATTTCGCCACCATTTGCTTTACATTTTTGCGTTCCATATTTATTGGTTTTATAACCAATTGACTTTAAGTTTGCATTTATTTCTTCTTTAATCTCTGCTTCATAATAGTCATAGTCTTTATATTTTTCTAAAATTTCTACAATTCTGTTTTTAACTCTAAAGGCTTTAGTATAACTAAGCGAACCAACTAGTAAAAACATAATAATAACTACAAACAAAATTACAAGATTAAATATGAAGGTTTGTCCTATTGCTTCCCTCAAAATATCACCTACTCATCTTTTGGCTACTACCATCATTAAAGTAGTATATTCTATTTGTTTTTGTAAAAACAGGCAATTTTAATGTACGACCAATAATAGGTAATTCTAAATACATATAAGTAAAGACACCATAACTATAGTATCTACTACCACCATCGTTAGGAAAATAATAAATACAATACGCAAAATTCTCATTTTCCAAGGTTATCAATTGACCTGTTAAATCATTTAAAGTTCTTGTTTTTTGGCATGTATTTGTCGTTCCACCACCATACCCTAGATTCTTTAATGTTCTATCAATTTGTCTTTTTGACAAATCATTATAACCTTCAAATATTTCAAGATAATTTACTATTTTACTATTTACTCTAAATGCTTTAGCATAACTTAATGTCGCAGCTAGGAAAGCAAAAACTAAAATAATAAATATAATTATAATATTTAACATAAAAGTCGTTCCTATACTCTGCTTCATTATTTACCTCTTCCTATTTAATTTCCTTCTTTGCTACCATTTTTACAATCTTCGTATGCTTGTTGATCAAAATAATCGCCACCTGTACTTACACATTTACCACCTTTAAGTACACCACCTGCCTGTTGACAACAAGCTCTATTTTGCGAATTATTCATTAAATTAGTTATAAGTGGAGTTGCTATTGCTGCAACTACTCCTATTAATAAAATTGTAATAACTGTCATATTTGCTTCTCCTGCTGCTTCTTTCATGAAATCTCCTCCTTCATATTGTTA
>CAOJZR010000027.1 GCA_948466105.1 uncultured Bacillota bacterium
TTTACTATTTATATAGTATCATAGATTATAAAAAAAAGAAATATAATTTTTTATAGATCTTTTCCTATTTAATAATCAAAGGTTATTTTTCTAACCATCTTTTATCTTAAAATACACAAGTTTTAAATAACATTATTATTTTACTTCTTTTACTTTTATTAGCAGTTTAAATACCTAACACATATTTATAATTTAAAATAGATTCATCTATTTATTTCTTAAAATTCCTCCTAAATCAGTAACTCGCGTAATAATATTACTAAAAAGAGTATTTACTTCCTCATCACTTAATGTTTTCGTGACATCTTGAAATGTTAAAGAAAAGGCAATTGATTTTTTATTAGAATCAATATTCTCCCCTCTATAGACATCAAAAACTTCTACATTAGTAAGTAATTTACCACCTGCTTTTTTAATTACTTTTATGATTTCTTCACTTGTAATATTGTTATCTAATATAAAAGCAACATCTTTATTAACACTAGGATATTTGCATATTTCTTTATATTTTATCGCTCTTACTTTTTTAGTCAAAAGCTTATCAACATTAATTTCAAAAACATATATTTCTTTTTTATTTATTTGAGGATGAATTTGTCCTAAAAAGCCAATAACTTCATTATCTAAAATTATTTGAGCTCCTCTTTTAGGATGCATACTATTTATTTCATCCTTTTTAAACACATATCTATCTTTAAACCCTAAATAGTCAAGAATATTTTCAACTATTCCTTTTAAAAGATAAAAGTCAGTTTTTAAATTAATCTTTAAAAAGTTATTATTTATATAATTACCATAAATAAGACCACTAACAAGCGTTTCTTCAAAATAACCTTCATTTATCTTATAATATCTACTACCTACTTCATAGATAAAAATATCTTTAATATTACGAGCTATATTATAATTAAACACTTCAATTAAAGAAGAAATGAGACTTTTTCTTAAAACACTATTATTTTCACTCATAGGTGATAGCAAACTAATTGTTTCTAAATTTTCAATAGTAAAATTATCAACAACGTCTTTATTTACAAGTGAATAGGTTAAAACCTGATTTAATCCTAAAGAACTTAAACGGTTTCTAAGTTCATAAATCATTGTTTGCTTTAAAGAACGACTACCTTTTCTTATTTCTAAAACTGGTTGTTTGCCTTTAAGACCATCATAGCCATGTATTCGGCCTACCTCTTCAATCAAATCTTCTTTAATATTAACATCTAAACGCCTAGTCGGAACTATCACTTCTAGGTTATCTTTAACATTAACTTCAAATTTTAGCCGTTTAAAAATATCAATAACTTGTTCTAATTTTAAATCAAGACCTAAGACACTATTTATTTTTTCTAAAGATATATTTATTTTTTTAGCTTCTTTATTTGTCTTATCAAAACTTACTGTTGCATTAGTAATAGTTGCATCAGCATACTTTTCAAGTAAATGGCAAGCTCTATCTAAGGCAAGTTTTGTTCTATTAGGATCAAGGCCTTTTTCAAAGCGATTGCTAGCTTCACTTCGTAAAATATTTTTAGCCGTTTTTCTAATACTATAAGAATCAAATATGGCACTCTCAATAAAAATGTTTTTTGTGGTTTCCTCTACTTCTGTTTCCAAGCCTCCCATAACACCAGCTAAAGCTACAATTTTCTCATCATTAGCAATAACAATATCATCTTCATTTAAAGTTCGTTCAATATTATCTAAAGTTGTTAATGCTTCCTTAGCTAATGCCTGTCTAACAATTATCTTATTACCAAGCTTATCTGCATCAAAGAAATGAAGGGGTTGGCCATATTCAAGCATCACATAATTACTAATATCAACAACGTTATTAATTGATCTAATTCCACTAGCCATAAGACGATTTTTAATAAAATCAGGACTTGGTTTTATCTTAACATTAACAACTTTCCGCCCTAAGTAAAGGGAGCAATTTGGGGTTTTAACTTCAAGTTTTAACTTATCATCTATTTTTTCTTCTTTAAAGATAGTTGCAGGCATTTTAACATCACAATTATAAACAGCACCTACTTCATAAGCAAAACCAATAACACTAAGCAAATCAGCTCGATTAGCGGTTAATTCAAAATCAATTATTTCATCATCTAAATTAAGAGCTTTTAAAGCATCATCACCAACAATAGCACTATCATCTAAAATATGGATACCATTTTTATCTTCTTCAGTTAAATATTTTTCATCAATGCCTAGTTCAGCTATAGAGCAAAGCATTCCACAAGAGTCGAAACCTGCTAGTTTAGCTTCTTTAATAACAATACCCCCTGGAAGTTTAGCCCCTATTTTAGCAACAATTACTTTAATTCCTTCGCGTACATTAGGTGCGCCGCATACTATTTGTTTAATTTCATCACCAATATTTACTTTACATATATGTAATTTTTTAGAATCAAGGTGATTTTGGCATTCAATTACTTGACCAACAACTAAACAAGTAGCCTCAACTTGCTTTTTAATTTCTTCATATTCATTACCAACTAAAACCATTTTTTCAGCTAATTCATTATATGATATATTACTAATATCTATATAATCATTTAGAAACTTTTTACTTAGCTTCATTACTATTTCCCCCTTCAATACGGTTAAAATCATTTAAAAATCTAAGATCATTAGTATAAAATTGCCTAATATCATTAATGCCATATTTAAGCATTGCAACTCGTTCTGGACCAATTCCAAAAGCAAAGCCTGTATATTTTTGAGCATCATAGCCACAATTTTCAAGGACATGTGGATGAACCATTCCCGACCCTAAAATCTCAATCCATCCAGTTTGCTTACAAACACTACACCCTTTACCACCACATTTAAAACAACTGACATCAACTTCAATTGATGGTTCTGTAAAAGGGAAAAAACTTGGACGAAAACGTATTTCACGGTTTTCACCAAACATCTTTCGTGCAAATTGTTCTAAGGTACCTTTTAAATCAGCTAAACTAATATTTTCGCCAACAACAAGACCTTCTATTTGCGTAAATTGATGAGAGTGAGTAGCATCGTCATTATCCCGACGATATGTCTTACCTGGGCAAATAATTCTGATTGGTCCTTTTTCTTTATTATTTTCCATAGTTCTAGCTTGTACAGGTGAAGTTTGGGTACGAAGCAACATTTCTTCAGTTATGTAGAAACTATCCTGACTATCACGAGCAGGATGACCTTTAGGAAGATTTAATTTTTCAAAATTATATAAATCCTGTTCTACTTCTGGTCCTTCTACAACGTCATAGCCCATTGATATAAATAAATCTTCAATTTCATTAATGATTCTTTGAATTGGATGAATACTTCCTACTTTTATTTTGGTAGCAGGTAAGGTTATATCAATATCTTCTTCTATTAATCTTGCATTTAATTCTTCTTCATCAATACTTTGCTGTTTTGCATTTATCATACTTGTTATTTTAGCTTTAAATTCATTTAATTTTTTACCAAATTCTTTTTTTTCACTTACCTCTAAAGTACTCATAATACTAGATAAATCATTTATAAGTCCTTTTTTGCCAAGATAGGCAACTTTTATATCATTTAATTCTTTAGTTGTATTAATATCTTGTAACTTGTCTATTACTTCTTTTTCAATAGTACTTATTTTTTCAAACATAACTTTCCTCCTATAAAAAAACACCTCCTAATAAGGACGTGTTTAAACGTGGTACCACCTTAATTTATAACCTAAATTATCTCTTTTGACTATAACGCGTCACCGTTATATATTTTGTATATAAAGCTCTAAAGATGAATTCACAAAGTATACTGTTAGTTTTCATCACCCACTAACTTTCTCTAAAGTATTTAAACTTTGCTACTACTTCTTTGTCATTGCTTATGTCTTTATTATTATAACATATTTACATAAAGTTAGTAAAGATTTATTTTTCTAAAAGATATTTAGCTAAATCTAACCAGTTATCTATGCGAATAATTCCCAATTTATCTAGTTCTTGCTTACTAATGTTTTTATTATGATAAGCAGTAAATAAGTATTTTACAGCATTATTTCCAACCAAATTTTCGATTTTATCATCAATTCTAATATCGCAATTAATAACTTGTTTAGAACTAGTAAAAATATACTTTTTGGGATCTAAAAAAGGAAAATGTTGATTTAAAAAATTATATTTATTTTTAGCATTATCGCCAGCATAATCCGGTACGTCACGCCAGATATAATCAGTTGTAATATAAACATCATAATACTTACATATTTCTTCTAATACTTCCTTGCAATTATCAACAATATCAACATAATCATAAAGATTTTGGTTGATGAAAAATTTAAAGAAAGCGTCCTTTTTGTCACCTAGTAAATCTTGTCTATAATAAGAAACATTATCAGGTTCTTCAACTTTTTCGCCTAAAAATTTTTCCATTAATCGTGATAATCCATTAATTGTTATCACATCATCCATATCTAACATTATAGTTTTTTTATTCATAAATACACCTCTGATATTGTATAGAAATTAAACATTATTTAATTTTCTCATATTCAATGTCACTCACATCATATTTTTGGCGATTAGATATATATCTTAATAATTTCTGTGAAATATAACCAATTAAAGCTAATATAAAAAAGTAAATAAAACCAAATACTGTAAAAGTTGGTTCGGATTCTTGAAACAAACTAATCATAGCTGCTCCAGCACTCATTGATGTTACTATTGTAAGACTATTAACCGATTTGCTAGTAACTTCCGCCTTGATATCTGCAAATTGTTTTTGCGCAGCTGTCACATAGTTTTGAGTCATACTCCATAAATACTGAATATACGCAAGGGTATCTTTTAAAGTTTCATATCGATAACCTGAAATTTTTAAAAATTCTACTAATTCTAAATCACTTTTAGCAATTTTTTCTCTTGTTGGCAAATATGTTCCCATTTGTTTAATTCTTCCATCAATTAAGTTAATCGTTTTAGCATATCCCTCTAATTTAGTTGTGAATTTTACAATATCGGCTCCTTTAATTCTAACATTATCTTTTACTTCATCTATTTTTTGCCAAACAATTCGGTGAATATTTAAGTATCTATGAAGTTGACCTTTAAATTCACGAATAAAGATTTGTTCTTCAATATATCTTTCGATATTTTCAATTGATTGACTTTTATTGTTAATAAAATAGTATTTATCCCCTCTTATAACCTCATATTTATCGTTTTTAAATTCAAAATATTTTTGCTTTTCAGTTTTTACAAGTAAGTCTTGCATTTCTTCACTTGTTTCATTATCACATACAATAAAATATGGATAAACGCTTTGAATGCTCGCTAATTCTTTAGGAACAGGAGCTCCTAAACTAAACAAATAATTTAAGGCTGGTGATAACTTATTTTCATAATAATCTTGAACTTTATCAATATCGAAAAAAAGTGTATCTTTACTAACATTTTTGTTATTTAAAACAATTAAACCATCTTCAAAAATTTTAACACTAATACCTAAACTAGTAGTAAAAACAATAAACTCCTCGCCTGCAACTCCATAGCTAATACTTCCTAATAATAAATTTTTACGATATTCTTTTAATACATTTTGATCTAATTCTAATTGTGATTTACAATCGCGTAAAAAATCATAAATTTCTGATAATTGAAGCATGGTGCGTTGAAACCAACCACCAATATAAACATTACTAATATTCATTTTAATCCCCTAATCTATTCTTTTTGTAAAAAATTTAGCATCCATAACTTCAAAGCCATATTTATGATATAGCCCATGCGCTGCTTGTCTAAAATTTTTAGACCATAATTCAACATATTTACAATTATGCTCTTTAGCAATTTTAAAACATTCATCTAGTAATTTAGTTCCGATATGCTCTCGTCGTAATTCTTTTTTTACACAGACATGGTTTAAAATCGCATAAGTATTCATGTCTTCATAAATAGTAGGAATAATATTGATCTTAGTATGAGCTACAATTTGATTATCAACTACCCCAATCACATATATTTGGTTGCAATCATGGGCATTTTCTTTGTATATTTTTTCAGCCTGACTTAAAGATGTTTGTTCATTAAAGCAACTATTACATAATTCTATTATTCCAGCTATATCTTCAAAAGTAGCAATTTTAAATTCAATTTTCATTTTTTTACTCCATTTCTATTCATCATCTTTGTGCTCTAACTTCACCAATACTTCACGTGGTTTAGAGCCATTATTAGGACCAATTATTCCTCGTTCTTCTAGCAAATCAATACATCTAGCAGCTCTGTTATAACCAAGACGAAATCTACGTTGTAGAAGTGAAGCACTAGCCTTACCTTGGGTTACAACAAATTCAACAATTTCATTATAAAGTGGCTCTTCATAGTCATCTTTATCTTCAACCATTGTTGTTGCATGTGCTTCCTCTTCAGTCATTGTAAAAGTCTCATCATATCGAGCTTTTTGTTGTGAAATAGTATAATCAACAACATTTTTAATTTCTTCATCAGACAAAAATGTTCCTTGAATACGAAGAGGCACATTCTCCCCTTGTGGTGAAAATAACATATCACCTTTACCAAGTAATTTCTCAGCCCCAACTGTATCTAGAATAGTACGTGAATCAATTCCTGAGGAAACAGCAAAAGCAATACGAGAAGGAATATTGGCTTTAACGACACCTGTAATAACATCTGTTGAGGGCCTTTGGGTAGCAACAATAAGATGAATTCCAGCAGCTCTAGCCATTTGCGTAATACGCATAATTGAATCTTCTACTTCTTTAGCAGCAACTAACATAAGATCAGCAAGTTCATCAATAATAACAACTATAAAAGGTAATTTTCTTAATTTTTCAGTCTCGCTTCTGGTTTTATTTTGCTCTTCTATATATTCATTATAACCTGCAATATTCTTCGTCTTACTATCACTAAAAGCATCATATCGGCGCTCCATTTCGACAACAATTTTTTTAAGTGCTATATTAGCTTTTTTAGGATCAGTAACAACAGGCGCTAGTAAATGTGGAACACCATTATACATAGAAAGTTCAACTTTCTTTGGATCAACCAAAACTAATTTTACTTCATCAGGTTTACTTCGCATCAAAATAGAAATAATAATACTATTAATACAAACCGATTTACCACTTCCTGTTGAACCTGCTACTAACAAATGTGGTGTTTTATTAATTTCGCAAAAAACAGGTTTACCCATAATATTTCTTCCTAATGTAACAAGTAATTTACTATTTTCCATTGGTTTTGGAACTAGTTCTAAAATTTCTCTTACTGTTACCATTGAGGTTACTTTATTAGGAATTTCAACACCAATCGTCGATTTACCAGGAATTGGGGTTTGAATTCTAACATCTTTAGCAGCCAAAGCCAAAGCGATTTCACTATGAATACTAGAAACGCGACTAAGGCGTGTACCTGATTTTACTTCCATTTCATATTG